>CAWISD010000027.1:0-9225 GCA_963838615.1 uncultured Nitrososphaeraceae archaeon | reverse complement strand
CTTGCGTAATTGCAACTAAACAGCTTTAAGACCATTAGTTTATCCATCCATTTGTTCTCTCTTTGCTTTCATACTATAGTTATCCAAAAAACCATTACTTTTCAAATCGTTCACTGGCCTCACAATAAAGAATTTAATAATATTTACAATAAAGAGATAGCAAAAAAATACGAAAAACATGAAGATAAAGCATCTATCAAAAAGAAAGAATAGGAAACGATCTACGGGTGCAGGTAGACAATTCAATCTGAATTTAAAAGATGGATTCGTAATGTTACTTGTCTATTATCGCCTGTACATAACTTACACGTTAGCTGGCTTTCTCTTTGATTTAGATCAGAAGAGCAACATCTGCAGGAATATACAAAAGATTGAGGGACTGGTAAGACAATGCTTACCAATTCCACAAAAGATATACCCAATAACAAAGAGGCTGAAAACGACAGAGGAAGTAGAGAAATATTTTCCCCAGTTTATTGCTTTTATAGATTGTACCGAACAACAGATACCTAGACCTGTCGATAAAGATAGAAGGAAAATGTACTATTCCTTGGCAAAAAGAAAAAGCATACTATAAAGAATCAGCTTATGGTTAACAAACATCGTGGTTACATCCTTCACAAAGCAAACCATCATAAGAAAGGAAAGAGACATGACTATGATGTTTACAAGAAGAATCATCCTGTAACTCCCTCAAAACAGGTTGTTAATGTGATAGATCTGGGATATCTTGGTGTAGAAAAGGATTTCCCAGAACAACTATCATCGCACTGCCACATAAAAAGAAGAAAAACCAAGAAGAGTTATCCCAGGAAGAAAAAGAGTATAACAGAATTCATTCCAAGAAGAGGATAATAGTGGAACATACAATCAGCAAATTAAAAAAGTACAGGATTATGAGTGACATATTCAGAAATAGAATAAGAAAGTATGATAGAATATCCGATATAGTAGCAGGCCTGGTAAACTATAGAATAATGAGCCAGCAGTGTTTATAGAAACCAGATACAATATCATACCGCAAGATATAGATTCTTTCTAATTATGCAAGAGATCTAATCTAAAATACATCTCTTATTGATAGTTATCTAATTCTAATAAGCATCTCAGATAATAACACAAGAATCCAAAAAAGGATTCATGTGTATTGAGTAAGGTAGGTTAATAATGAATAAAAAACGAACAATATTTTGATTTTTATTTTGATATTTAAAAAAATTAATTAATTCGTTTTATTTTCACACATTTTTGCCATTGCCTCTTCTCCGGCTTTTTTCAACTCTTCCGGACTAAGATCTTTTATGTGGGTTGAGATTGACCATCTGTGGCCGAAGGGATCTTCGATACTACCATGTCTATCTCCCCAAAATTGATCTTTAACCGTATCCAAAACCTTTGCACCCTCAATAACTGCCTGATTAAATGTTTTGTCTACATCTTCTACATATAAAAATATTCCAACAGGAGTATCTCCAATAGATGTAGGTGAAAGACATTTCATCTCTGGAAATTCATCTGTTAGCATGAATGCAGAATCACCTATCTCTAGAGATGCATGAGCTATTGATTTTCCGTCTGGAGTCATCATACGACCACGTTCTTTGGCTCCAAATGCTTTTTTATAAAATTCGATTGCCTTTACACCATTTTTTACGATTAGGATCGGTGTAATTGAATGATAGCCATCTGGAATTTTTTTTACTTGACTCATTGTGATGTTATACTATAAATAATTTATAAATATGCAAGGGAGTAAAAGTATAGTTGTAATTAGTTAAAGATTAAAACTACACTTAAGAATTATGCTGCAAGTACTGTGGTATTGGATATATCTAAAATTTTTATAATCAATTTGATAAATTGTATTGTACTAATAAATCTACCCTATTCATTAAAGGAAAATTCTATATCTGAAGGTATATTATTTCAATCGTAATTATTAAAAGAAGAGATCATAGTTAAGGTTAGCTCACAATCAACTTAGCTTTGTTGATTTGGATTTGAACCTAAAAAAAACGAGATTCTTGGAATAAGAATACTAAAGGAAAGTATACGTTTGTTGCAAAACATTTTCTATCTGACATTGTATAATAACTTGATAGATATCCGTTTCTAATAAAGGATACTTGATATTCTCAAGTTTGTGGATTTATTAAAGATTACTAATCTTATGCATTTATGTAAAGATTTTGGAACTAACATGAGTATTGAAAATACAATTCAATATATCAAGGATAACTCTAAGTTTTGATGATTTTTATCCTTGTAAGAAAAGCAGGTTATTTAAAACATACAACAACAATTGGTTTAATTTATTCATCAAATCATATAATAGAGAAATAATATTTTATGTTATGTACCTGTATGTATATTTAACTCTTAAATTTTTTATTTTACAATAAATAGATGACTATTAAAAGAATTTAATATACGATATTGTATAATAATAATATGAGAAGCAACATTCAAAAAGAAATCTCCCATGGATTAAATTTTTATGTTTTCCATAAACAGAAAGGAAGGTATGTTAATAGTAATGACACTCATATAATAAAATACATCTAGTTAATAAGGTTATTCTATTTTAATATGACTGAAGAGAGAAAAAACGTAATTGAGTGCTATGTATGCGGAACGGCAGAAAGCATTCCTTTCAAATGCAATTATTGTAAAGAATATTTTTGTAGCAATCATAGAAATCCTATTAATCATTCTTGTCCATTTGTAAATGCATATAACAAGAAAAGACAAGATATGCTCCATGGTAATCAGAATTATAGCTCAAACACATCATTTTCACAATTATTATCAAGGATTATACGTATTAAAACTTCAAAGACAGAATTATTGCACTTAACCATAGCCACACTATTAGTCACTGCTGTTGGACTTTCCTTAAACGGGTATAGACATTTTTCCTGGCAATTTCTTGCCATATTTATCAGTGCATTTCTTGTTCATGAATTAGCACACAAATTTTTAGCCCAATATTATGGAAGTTGGGCAGAATTTAGAGCACAAATATCTGGTCTTCTTATAACAGCAATATCTGCTCTTCCAATAATGCCATTCAAGTTTATAGCACCAGGTGCAGTAATGGTTGGTCTAAGTGATGGAAATAAGTTTGGTAGAGTTGCATTAATAGGTCCACTTACAAATTTAGTGATGGGTTTTTCATTCCTATTGCTGTCATTATTTAATAGTTCATACAGTCCTTACTTTACAATAGGTGCATCATTTAATGGATGGATTGCAATGTTTAACCTGATACCATTGGGAGTTTTAGATGGGCAAAAGATATTTGATTGGAATAAGTTAGTATGGGGAATTACAATGGCTGCTGCAATGGGTCTCTTTATAATTGGATATTTGTAAATATTTTTATCACTTTAATTTGTTATACGATAATGTAGGAAATCAGTATCCGATTTAATTTCTATTTGTTTATTCTGATCATATTGATTCTTAATAATCTTATCTCTAAAAAGGTTATAAGATAAACAATTTTAAATTGGTAAATGAGTCATCCTTTTATTATTGCATTTTTATTTTTTATTCCATAACTTATATTATTGAATTGCCTATTTCAATTCCTTTTAATCTAATTTCTCTGCTGAAGGCCAATCAAAACCTTTCGAAACTTTGATTCATTGCTTTGTTCCAATCCCAAGACCTATTCACCTCGGATACAATACATCTAGTGATGAAAGTTCTGCTATTATTATTGATTATCAGGTCCACTGGAGTAGTTATATCCGATCATAAATTTCATTCCTTGTCATTTGGATTAGAGTTAATCATACCCATGTCAAATTGCATTAGTCCGTTATCATGCTACTAGGGTATGAAAATGTCACTGGTCAGTAATTTGTAAAACCGTCTTTTTCCACCTCAATCGCAAATCTAATTAAATCTTGCAATGAAAAAATATTGTTCTTGATCCCCATTAACCAAGAAATTCATATCAATTAATTATTATATATTTTATTAAATAAAAATTAAATAAAATCTATGCAATTAATTGTTATCTTTATATTCTATCGTCAAATAAATAGGATTTTTGATTATTAATCTATCTACATATTATGTTTATGTATTTAAATGAGTAAAAATTTGTAATAATTGCACTGCAAAGATTAATATGTCTATTTTAACATTATATTAAGGGCTACTATTAGGTTTTAACACTTATAGTACAAAGATGAATTATTAAATGAGTCAAAAAGTAATTAATTCATCTTCATTAATACTATGCTCATTATGTAATAAAGATACTGATATACTTACCGACCAGGAGTCAGGAGAAGTAATTTGCACTAACTGTGGAAGTGTAATGAATGATAAAGTACAAGAGACAAAAGCCGAATGGAATACATTTGATTCAGAAGATAGAAATTCAAAAGTTAGAACTGGTGCACCAACATCCTTAGCAAAACATGATAGAGGGCTTTCCACAGTAATAGGTACAATTAACAGAGATGCAGCAGGTCAACCGATCGATTCTGCAATGAAAAATAGAATAAACAGATGGAGAAAATGGGATTTTAGAAGCCAAAATAGTCATGAACAAAGAAATCTGCATAATGCATTTACCCATCTTGACATGATGAAAAGTGCATTAGGTTTACCTGATTCAGTAATTGAAAAAATTGCTTATCTTTATAGAAAAATACAGGAAAGAGGGTTAGTGAAAGGTAGAACAATAAAAGGTGTAGTAGCCGTTGCGTCTTATATTGCATGTAGAGAAATGGAAATACCAAGAACATTAAAAGAGATATCTAACATTTCTAATGTCCACGAAAAAGAAATATCAAAAATATATAGAAAAGTAATGGTTGAACTTGATCTTAAGATACCTCAAGTTGATCTAATGAGAATAATTGTAAAAATATCAAACAATTGTGGAATATCTGAAAAAGCTAAAAGATATGCAATGAAAACCATGGATGAAATAGTAAAAAAAGAAATTTCAGTAGGCAAACATCCAATGGGTTTAGCCGGTGCAGTTCTTTATATGTCCAAGTAAGAATTATAATGAAGGTATTACTCAAGGTCAAATTGCAGAAGCAGCAGGAGTAACAGAAGTTACAATAAGACATAATTTGGATAGTATAATGAAAATGATAAAAAATACCAAATAAAAAAACAAACACAATTTTTTTATTCTTCTTAAATTGATTGTAATAAATATATATTCAATTAACCATGTGGAATACATTGGCAAAGTGTAATTATGAATTTGTTATACCAGTATCAAATAATATTGACATATTTTTATTACTTTGCATTTAAAACCCGATCATTTTTTATACTCAAATTTATTTTTTACATGAAATTGATTCTCATAAATGACTTTAATTTTTTCTAATGAATCAATATCTTTGAGTTCTTTGTCATATCGAATATTTTTTATTCTTGGAAAACGTAGTGCATATCCACTACCATGTCGGTTACTTTTTTGAATTGTATCAAAAGAAACCTCTAGTATTATTTCAGGTTTTACAATAATTCGATTATCTTCATCTTTCATAATTAGGGATTTTAACTTATTTGTCATATAATCAATTTCTTTATTTGAAAGCCCTGAATAAGCTTTCCCGATAATTTTTAAATTCCTAAAAAGGGGTGCATCATTTTCTGATACTATTATATCATCATTACTAGATTTAGAAGCAGATCCTTTACAGCAAGCGTATAATCTGAAAGTGTGCCTGCTCGCTTTCCATGACCGTATTCTGTCATCACTATTACAGTATCAATCGTGTCTAATTCTTCCTTTAGTTTTATCCAATACCTTCCTCTTTTTCCTGGATGATACTGCGATAAGGGATCTTTAATTACCAAGCCTTCGTGACCATTGTCTTTACTTTTTTTAAAGTTAAAGTTTATTTCTTCTGCGGATGTAATAATATCACTCTGGGCATTAATTATCATAGAATCTTTAAACAAAAATTGGGATATTATTTTTTTTCTGTTTTCAAGTGTTTCATTGATTACTTGTTTTTTTTCATAGAACATTATATCATATACAATGTAACAGATTGGTATTTTAGTTAAAATATCTTTTGACATGATTTTTTTTCCAAGCCGTTTTTGTAACTCTTGAAAGTGCAAAGGCTTGTTATCTTTAAATGCTATTAATTCTCCATCTAAAATAAAATCGATATTGGATTCATCAATTCCTATTTTTTCATCATTTTCATTAATGTGTTGGAAATCTTTTTTCTGATACCTTTCTTCTTCTTTTTTTCTTCTAGTCTGCAATGCAGAATCGATTAATTCGGGAAAAGCATATGAAATGTCTGCAAGATTTCGAGAAAAAATTTTACATTGATTTCCAAATTTATGCATTTGTACTCTAATTCCATCGTATTTGTACTCACAGATAAGTGGTTTTTCATAATATTCAATTATCTCATCTGCGGTAAACATAACATCTGCCAACATGAAACTCATTGGTATAAATGGTTCAATTGTTACTGCATTTAATGAATTTCTCTTTGATAATAAAGCTACATTTGCAATATTTCCTGAAACAAGTATTGCTTCTCTAACGGTTTTAATATCTCTATCAAATGCTTTTGCAATTGCTAATTCAACAAGACCTTCGTAGGATCCAATTCGCATTTCATGAGTTATTATTTTGATAAGATATTTTGATTCTAAAGGGGAGCATCTGATAAGTAATCCTTTTAAAAGATTTTTTTTATCATTAGTGGAACGAGGGCCATTAAGATTTGCTATTTTTTTAAATTGAATATAGATATCGTTTAATGTTAATTGTTCTTCTGCTTTATTTTCTAAATGGTTAAAAAGTGTTATTACTTGTTTTTTGGATATTGCATATTCTGTACTGGCACCCATATCCCCTTGTTCTAAATGAATTCTTTTGATATCAGTGTAATTTAAATTAGAAATTTCAAACAGAGATTGCAATATCGTCCTAAATCCTATATTTAGATTGTATGGTGATCCTCTTGGAAAAACCTTTCCAGATAAAAATAAAACTGCAATATATAAAGAATCTTCATTCAAATATGAAATATACTGTGAGATTAAATCGACTTTTTTATTTTTGCTTGATGTTACTCGAATTGCTTCACACGTTTGAACAAAATTAAAAAAATAAGATACTCCATTGTCGTCTTTCTCAATCATTTTTGTTATATCAAATAATGTGATAATATATCATTAATACTTTACCAATTAGCATAAGTCAGCTAAATCAAATACACAGTGATATCTTTTCTCCATTAGAAATAAATGCAGCTTAACGAAGACTATATTTTATTATAATACTTTTCGATGATAGAATTATTTAGCGTACTTTTACTAATTGGTATTAGAGTTTATATCAAAATTATTTTTATTCCAACGTCATATCTTGATTGGAAACAGTATAGAAACTTTGTCTTAGTGGTTTTAATGGATTACTATTATACCAAATAGCATAAATATCAGAACTATACTTTTACCATCTGCTTGTTTTTGATAAATGCTTATAGCTAAGTAATCCATTATTCGTCATATTCAATTGACTCTTGCCAATAGAGAATCGTTTGAAAAGATCTACAGATATGAACAGGATATAAAAACAAAGGAAAGAATGCTACTTGTTCTCAACGCAGTTTATCAAAGGAAGATATCTGCTCAGGTAGCCAAAGACCTACACCGAAGTAAATCTTGGGCATGTAGAATGGTTAAAAAGATATGATAAAGAAGGGATAGAAGGATTAAAAACCAGACAGAAAAGCGGCAGGCCACCCAAGATATCAGAAGAGGTCAATGTATCAGATTAAGAAAGAACTAAAAGAAAGTAGCCAAGGTTGGACCACAAAACAGGCAGAGGAGTTTATTGTAAAGAAAAGTGGTATAAAATATCATTATACTCACATATACCGTATCCTTCGTAAATGGGGATTTAAGCAGAAGATACCAAGAAAAGTACATGTTAATACTGCATCTCTAGAGGAAAAAGAGGCATTTCAAAAAAAGAACAGAACAGATACTTGTGGATAAGCAGCAACAACAACAACAACAAGAAGAAGAACAAGAAAAACAAGTCGCCGGATTTACGATAGTATCACTGGATGAATCATTCTTCTTTTATGATTCTCTTGTAAGAAGGGTTTGGATTGATACAAGATAAAAGACCAATAGTCCGAGTAACAGGCTCGCATCAACGTTCATGTGTTTTTGGAGCCATAAGCATGGAAGAAAGAAGAAGAAGAAGAAGAGGCAGTTATTCAGACAGTACGATGAATTCAATGGTGATACATTTCTTGATTATCTAAAGAAAATACATACTAAATTTCAAAAATGTTATTTGTTCATGGATAAGGCCTCTCCTCATTATACATGTAAGAAGGTAATCCAATATTTTGAAGATAACAAGGATACGTTAATCCCTGTATATCTTCCCACCGCATCACCGGAGTTTATGGTTATGGAAAAGGTATGGAACATAGCCAAACAGGATTTGCTTGTTCTGAAATATTATTCATCATTTGCAGATTTAAAGAATAAGATATCTCAGTATTTCAGAACAAAAAGATTCAATCTTGATATGAGAAACTATCTGTTAAGGGAAGTTCGCTAACATATGCTAATTGGTATAGACATCTCGGATAATTTATATAAATTCTCTTTTTAATCACTTTTTCAATTTCACCTACTATGCCTAGTTGCAGGGAATTCCTGCTCTCCAAAATGATATCAAAAAATAATCTGCTCTACTAACCCCCTTTCTACTTATTTTTAGATGCCTTGAGTAAGCCGATCCCTGTTTTCTGTAAGTTTTATTGTTGTTGTCAATAATAAACACTCTTTTTTCGCTAACTCACATTACTCCTTTAATTTTTCATCAAAAATGCAAAGTTTATACCACAACTGTTATTTATCTCAACAGTGTTGGATATTGTTGTTTATTATTTAAAGTAGCATATGTCATTTATCTTCTTTTTCTTTTTATTTCAATATAATTTTATCAAGGTAATTAGTATCAGTATTATCAATTAAATCATTTCAGTTCTCTACAATTACTTCCCCTTAACAAATAGTTCCTCATATTGCCAAGATTAGGAATCTTTTTGTTCTACATGTGTATACCAATTAGCATAAGTTACCAAACATCTCTTAACAGATAGTTTCTCATATCAAGACCAAATCTTTTTTTCTGAAATACTGGGATATCTTATTCTTTAAATCTGCAAATGATGAATAATA
>CAWISD010000026.1:0-41153 GCA_963838615.1 uncultured Nitrososphaeraceae archaeon | reverse complement strand
GTTATGTTAGTCTACTTGGTTCAGTTGCATATCTAAGTTTGCTTGAGTCTTAAAAGTATTATTAAAGGATCAGACAACATTGTTGAACATATTAAATTAATGGATGAGGAAAAAAGAAAGGAGTCATTAGACATCTATAACAAAATTCTTGATGGTTTAAAACAAAAGATTGCCACGATATAAAATAAAAAACTGGCAACTAAGTTTGAATCAATCATTTCTTTATAATAAGTATTATTGATATTTTTAATCATTTAGTTGTAATTTAAATTTCTTGATATATACAGTCTTCAAAAAAAATATAAAAAATATATGAATAAGATATGTTTATTGGACAGAAGATTTTGTAAAAATCCCTAAAGCCAATATTTAACAAAAATCCATTATCTAAATAATATCTATAAAAGTTGTTCGACAGATGGGCGGCTATTGCAGGGACTTTACGAAAATAATCGCAAGGCATTTTTTGCTATTTGCTCAGAATAAGGATCCCTACCCTATCATACACTTATAAAAATCATTCTTGCCAAAATTAATATTCTATACCAATATTCTCTTTATTATTTGGTAACCATACAGGAAATAGAATACGATGATATAGATAAAGGATTTTTAGAAGTTCTAGATAACTTGCTTCCCCCTGACATTGATAATGAACTTGCTAAAGAGATATTAAAAGAAATAAAATTAAATCCATTCCATAAAATATTTGTTGCAAAAGATGACATAACCGACAAAATAGTGGGAACAACTACATTACTCATTGAACCTAAATTTATCAACAAAGGTATGAGAGTAGGATATATAGAAGATGTATCAGTAAGAAAAGGATTATGACGGATTAGGAATTGGACGGCAAATTATAAATTATACTACTAATAATGCTAAAACAATACAACAATGTAAAAAGGTATTGCTATATTGTTCAGAAAAGAATAAGCCATTTTATGAAAAGTTAGGCTACAAATTAGCAGATGATACATATGTTATGAAATCAGAGTTTTAATTATTTAAGCACAATTTAGTAAAATAAATAAAAGATTCTTCTATAATAATACATTAGAATAAATATGAGGAAGAAGGTTCTTCTCTGGATTTATTTTCTTAACTGCAATTGTAAGAATTCAAGAAACCCGGATACGTACTGATGTCGAAAAAACTGTTACCACCTTATTCATGAATATAAACAACATGGATGTAGAATAAATATAAACATCCTAAAAAATAATGGATAAACAATGTAACAGAAAAGAAATATGTTATATTATCATATGATAACAATACTGAAAAATAGTTACGTAGATTAATCATTTATGGGCCAGCATAATTCAATCAGACAAGGACAAATACAAACTACACAATTTTAATTTTGCAAGAGAAAAAAAGATAGTACAAAATAGTATCCAATTCTAAGAACAAGACATTATAATATTCTCTATCGGATTGTAGTATACTATGAAGATTTTTTTATAGAGATATCTTGTATAATCAAACATAATAATAAATTTTCAATATTTTAAACACTTTTAGTTATAAACAAACAATAACAGCATGGCAAAATAAATAAAAAGTCCTAAAGTGTTACGCTTTAACTATAAACTGTGTCTTTTAATAACTCAAGAAATCCAATTAATCAAAGATAGAACTAAGAGCCTATCCCAAAATTCGATAGGATTATAGCTCTTTTCCCTCTTTTGCTAAACTGTGACCTGCATCCAGAAGAAGGAGAAGATAAAGGAGAAAAATAAACATCCTACCATACTCAAGATTCCTGATGAATTATGGGATAAGATTAAAAGTATTTTCCCAAAGGAGAAACCTCTCAAGACAGTTGGTCGGCCAATTGTTCCATACAGAAAAGTGATCGATGGAATTCTCTATGTATTAAGAACAGGATGCCAATGGAAAATGCTACCTAAAGAATATGGATCTGGTTCTACCTGTCATCGTAGGTTTCAGGAATGGAATAGATTAGATGTATTCAAAAAGGGATGGATAAAACTATTGAAAATCTATGATGATCTTATTGGTATCAATTGGACCTGGCAATCCATTGATAGTATATCTATAAAGTCGCCTTTAGGGGGGCGATGACCAGGAAACAATCCTACTGATAGAAGCAAACTAGGCACAAAAAGACATATTTTAACAGATAAAAAAGGAATCCCTCTATCTGTAGTTATTTCTTCAGCCAGCACACATGATATCAAACTAGTAACAGATGTGGTTGATAATAGCAGTTATCAAAAGACCACCACCATCATATAAAACTAAAAAAAAGGAAGAAGAAGAAGAAAACTTCAACATCTATGTTTAGATAAGGCATATAATTCCGAACCTGAAGAGCAAGAACTAATCAAACGAGGATATGTACTGCATATTCCTCCAAAGAGAAAAAGAGGTGAAAAAGAAGAACAAGAGGCCAAGATTACAGTACAACATTGCTCAAATCGGAAAAAGCATTCTGCAAAAAGATGGGTTGTAGAGAGAACAAATTCATGGCACAACAGGTTCAGGAAACTGTTCACAAGGTATGAGAAGAAGGTAGAGAATTATCTTGGATTGGTACAGTTATCCTGCTGTATGATCATCTATAGAAAGATAATTTTGGGATAGGCTCTAAAATAATTGATCAGATAATGATTATTTTCCATTTAAAAGAAAAAGGAATACGAAAAAATGAATAGACTTTTTACTGTTTGTTATTCAATGGTAACATATAAGAGATATCAATAGTCAGAAGGATCCCATAGTTTATATACTTCAATTATTAACTACATTAAACTTGTCAAAGGATAATGATAATGTTCCATTTAAAAGTTTCACGATCTTTTGTATTGTTATTGCTTTTGCATTTATCGCATTATCTGGAGGATCATTTCTTTCTTTGATAAAATCAAGTTATTCGATCGATAATTTCGATTCAATAAAATGAGTACGTTAACAGTAACAGTAGTAATAATAAAATCATCCTATTTCATTGCAAAGTTATGATAAACTAAAGAACTGTGCTGCGGATCAACATACACCTACAAATGCAATTAAATATCTTACACATTTTAATTGCGGTCATGTTACCATTTTAAAAATGGAACAACATTACGACAATTTACAATCATATCTAAAGAAAATGCAATCGTTCCAATTTCCAAGATTGGATTGACTTTTAGTGCATGGACATATAATGGATCATTTCCTGGACCAACGATGAGAATGACAGAAGGAGATCACATTCAGATTACACTGATAAATAGTAAAGACAGCAAACATGATCATTCTATTCATATGCACTCTATTCATTCAGGTTCAATGGATGGAGTTCCAGGGACTAGTGGAGATTCCGGACAAGTTCACCGGCAAGCTCATATACATTCAATTTTGTTGCCCAGCCATTTGGAGTTTATCCATATCATTGTCATGTAGATCCAGTTGATCAGCATATCAACAATGGCTTGTATGGTATGATGATTATAGATCCAAAACCCCAAGACCTCAAATGACTGAAATGGTGATGCTCATGAATGGCTATGATTTAAATTATACAAAGGAAGGGAGTTGATAGATTACCCACAGTAAAAGAGTTAAAGACAGGCTTGCCGAATAATCAACATAATAATCAAGTATATACAGTAAATGGAGTTGCATTTGAATATAAGATCATCCAATTCATCTTGTTACAGGAAAACCTTATCGAATATATCTGGTAAATATGTTAGGAGTTTGATCCGCTGAATAATTTACATCTTCATGGCAATCTATTTAGTTATTATCCATCAGATGCTTTGTTGCCTGATTCGAAAAACAGTTAAAAATACACTTCATCCATATCAAGACTAATTAAATTTTGACTATTTATGCCACATCAGTAAAACCAAAGCGCTAATAAAAAACAATTTACTGAATCATGCAACAAAGCAGAAGAACACATATAATAAAAATCATGGCAGAGCGATCACAAATATTTTACAAAGAATGTACCTTTGTTTACACAGATTCTTAACTAATGTGCTCGATGTATTTTGAAAGCATAAATAGATTGTTGACAAATTCTTATAAAAATCAAAATATTCATTAGAATTTCTGCAATTTTCCACAACTACAATCTAAAGTAGTCCTATGCAAATGCAATTATTTTGCAGGAATATGAAAAGATGTCTTAATTTCGCTTAAAAAGTAGGCTAGACAAATTAATAAAAAACTAAGACATATCAAAAGATATCATTTGTTTTTTCTCTAATATCATAATCTGTTGGAATTGATTTGTTGCATGATTCGAAAAACAGTTAAAAATACATCACTTTCTAGCCAATCAAATTAAATTATTACTATTTACAACTTGTCATTAATACTAAACCGTTAACAAAAAATGATTTAAAATAATCGTGCAACAAAGCATGTTGGAATTCATTTTATTTATATAATATCGAAAAAATATTGTAATAAAAAGATCGGTTTGAAGATGAAACACAAATAGAGAATGATTATTATGCCATCTCGATATATATATACACCATTCCTATTGCATTATATAAAATACATTCGATTTTTCATCATATCCAAGATTGTAAAAAGTTAACACTCTAAAGCCATTATCATGTAAATATCTCATTTCAGTATCAAACAGATTTAAAGTAGTATCAGAAGATACATTACTATCGCTTACATCAGGAAGTATTAACAATATCTATGATATCCTATTATAGGAATTGCATTTATCATACCATTTTGATTGAATTTATTTTGGCTATTGAGTTCTGCAACAAATTTCTCAAACATTTGAGAATCGCCAAATGAATTTCCATGTCCTAAGTGTTGCATGCTCCATTCTCTAACAGAATACCTGTTTGCAAAAGTTAAAGTGCCATTATCAGAATATGTTCTGCAGTCAGTTTGATTTGAACTCTGTTTCCATCCATCACAATGAAGATACATTAAATTGGAATGACCATTTATGGCTAGACTATAATTTTTGGAAACTGCATTTATTACAGTTGCATTATTATTTGCTATATTCTTAGGAACAGCAAAAAAAGTGGTGTTAATGCCATGGTTTAAAAGGCATTGTTTTGATTGACTTACTTCAAATTCAAGGTCTTTAGCAGATAAATGATTTAGATCTTGTATTTTGCATGGCTTTAGTTCCATAGTCCATTGTTTTCGATCCAATAACATGACCTTCCTTGTATAACTGCTCGACCTCCTGCCAAGTCATATGTGAATTTGTTCCTATCCTATTGCATGTTACAAAGAAATTGGCTTTAAAGCCGTACTTATCTAAAACGGGTTTAGCGTATATGTATTGACTCTGATATCCATCACCGAAAGTTAAAATTACTACTTTACTAGTATTATTTATCCCATTATAAATGGATTTTTGATTTATTCCTGATAGTGGTATCAATGGCGACTGTTGTATTGTTCTATTAGAAATATGTGAAATATGGCTACTGGCCATAACTGGCCAGATAACTAAAGAAGACATCAATAATAATGATGTAATCATAAAAACAATAGTTATAATAGTGGTATCAAAATTGGCTGTTTTTTTTTCATAGCACTTATTTCGTATTTTACTAGCCAATAAATATAATCGTCTTTTAATTTGCATTTATTTACCGATATTTTTTATTATGATAATATACTAAAAGATTTAACCTTTTTTGATACAATCCACATTTTTTCTCAAGATGAAAAACAACAATTTATGTCCAAGGTATGTCATTTGGCTTGGTTCTTTTTTCTTTATAGCATATCCATACAGATAACACAATAATCTAATAGATGGCAAAATAAGCATTGTTAACAGTTACTTAAAGTATCATGCTAGTTGCATTTGTAAACAAATCGAGATTGTTTTAACAAATAAAATGATCAAGGTACAATTATTTGATGCAAATTAAATAAAAAATAAATGGAATAAAAAATACTTTAATTAAACATTATCAATGTATTTACAGTCCCTTTTCACTTAAGGCTTAAGTTCTTGATATGATAATCTACAAATAGATTTAGAGCCTATCCCAAAATTCGATAGAATTATAGATCATTTCCTCTTTTGTTAAATTGTGATCTGTATCCAGAATGAGGAGGATAAAGGAGAAAAATAAATCCTACCATACTCGTGATTTCAGATAACCTATGGGATGAGATTAAGAGTATATTCCCAAAGGAAAAATCATCCAAGACAGTTGGTCAGACCAATAGTGAAATACAGAAAAGTGATTGATGGTATATTCTGTATGTCCTTAAGAACAGGATGTCGGTGGAAAATGCTACCCAAAGAATATGGTTCTAGTTCTACTTGTCATAGAAGGTTTCAGCAATGGAATAGACTAAATGTATTCAAAAAGATATGGATTAAACTATTGAAAATCTATGAAGATAAAATCGGTATCAACTGGACCTGGCAATCACTTGATTGTATATCTATAAAGTCGCCTTTAGGGGGGCGATGACCGGAAATAATCCTACTACTGCTAGAAGCAAACTAGGCAAACAAAAAGACATATTTTAACAGATAAAAAAGGTATCCCGCTATCTGCGGTCATATCATCTGCAAGCACTCATGATATCAAACTAGTAATAGATGTGGTTGATAACTCTCTGTTATCAAACGACGACATCAACGTCGACGTCAACTGCTGCCATCACATAAACCTAAACTGGGAACAAGAAGAAGACTGCTGCAACATTTATGTCTTGACAAAGCATACAATTCCGAACCTGAAGAACAGGAATTAATCAAACGAGGCTATGTACTGCACATACCATACAAGAAAAAGAAAGGAGAGGAAGTTGACGAAGAAAAGACAAAAGCGATACCAAATCGTAAAAAACATTCTCCTAAAAGATGGGTTGTAGAGAGAACAAACTCTTGGCATAATAGGTTCAGGAAACTGTTTATTCGATATGAAAAGAAGGTCGAGAACTATCTTGGATTGGTACAGTTCTCTTGTTGCATAATCATATATAGAAAGATAATTTTGGGATAGGCTCTTAATCAATGTTTAATCTTTTCGTATACAAGAAAACTCGAAAATCTTCTTTTTCCTTTCAAACATCTTTTTTAGTTGTACTTTTGAAATCAATTCCATATAGAAACATGGTTTCGTTTGATAAAACATGAAAACAGTATTTGTGAGGATTTACTTAAAGATAGACCTTAAAAAAAATACAAGCCATAACTAATAAACTCTGAAGGTGTTCTGTTCTGTTTCTATAATCACAATGAAAATATGGCATTTTCCAGGTATAGATTTTTTGTTAAATGAAGAGTCCCATTTATGCTTCTGCTGTAGATGGATGCAAGACTTGTTTGAATATGGATGTAAATAAGATACATTTCTATCGAATTTTGGGATATGCTCTTATTTCAATGTTAATTAAAAAAAATTATCTTTATAGAAATAAACTGATTGAAGAGGTGTGGAATAGATGTGGTGAAAAATGGGAAAGATATGGGAAAATGGTAATATACTATGATACTATACTATAAGTACACAATGATTACGATAACAAAAAAACAATCAATTATAGCAGTTATGGCGATATTTGCAGCAGTAATGTTTGCAGGCCCAGTAGCTATTGGCTTAAGTGCTAATCAAGCATCTGCATGGGGAGGCGGCGACGACTTCTTCTTCCATCATCACCATCATCACCACTTCTTCTTCTTCCACCACTTCCACCACGACTGGGATTAGATAAATACAAAATTTAATGTGTGAATAACACATTAAAGATTTTTTTTAACACTATAAAAAAAGTTCAATAAACTTGAAAAACATCGTTATTCTACTCAAAAAAATAAATCAACTAAAATAGTTCTAGAAGAAATAGAAAGCATCTCTGTTTTATTTAAAACATAATACCTTATTATGGTAATCCATAAAAAGATTTAACCAATTAATGCATAATTTAATTTACACTTCTTTTTTCTACACATCAAAGCCTATCAGCAATTTACTACCACGTCTAACATTTGGAAAGTGGGAATCATGCAACAAAGCTACCTGAAGGTGTTCTTTTCTGTTTTTAGTAATCACAATGAAAATAGGAGATCTTCACGATATAGATTTTTTGTCAAATGAACATCCTAATTAAAGCGTTGTCAATGTACAGTATTGTTTTGCATTCTAAAAAATCCATGTGATCTAGGTTTATCTATAACTCAGTTATCACAAAATCACCTTATTTTTATAATATTTTATCTCGATCATCAATATCTTGATAAAAAAGTACATTATTTTAATTTAATTTTTATTAAAAAAATGGGTTTATAAAAATTTATGATATATAAATGCTTTTATATTTCTTCTTTTTTACTGTGTGATAAGGTTAATTAAAAAAACACAGATGAAATTAATTGAATACAATAATACAATTTTGTATTCTAATGGGAGGAACAATAGGTCTAGCAACATTTTTTGGAACATACATTGCTAGGATGATTGTCTTTGAGACAAGACCATTAGAAAAAACACTTGCAAAAGTTGAAAGCGGATTTTATAAAGTATATTAGGAATTAAAGGAACCAAACAAATGAGTTGGAAAGAATATTTTTTTGCACTGTTTCTAACAAATATGGTTGTTTTAATTTTTATTTTCATGATTTTAATATTACAAAATTATCTTCCACTTTCAGAAGGAAAAGGAGGACTTTCAATCGATCTGGCATTTAATACGGCCGTATCATTTATTACCGATACCAACCTCCAGCATCTATGTAGGGGACCAACAACTTTCAAACTTCTCGCAGATGATTGCAATAACATTTACCATGTTTGTGGCACCTGCTTCAGGGATTGCAGCTGCATTTGCATTCATTCGCTCTTTTATAAGAAAAAATTTTGGTCTTGGAAATTTTTATGTGGATTTTATAAGGATTATTCTTACACTCCTTCTTCCAGTTGCAATAGTATCTTCACTTGTATTGATGGCAATTGGTGTCCCGCAAACTCTAAACTCCCATATCAACACTAACATGCTAGAAAATATTGTATCAAAAAATAATACAACTGCTGCTGATCCTCAAACAAACAATAGACATAGGACCAGTTGCATCTTTTGAATCAATAAAACTACTTGGTAGTAATGGAGGTGGATTCTTTGGATTCTAATTCAGGACATCCATTTGAAAATCCAACAGGATTATCAAATATGTATGAAATGTTTTTGATGTTGATAATACCTCTTTCTTTTCCATTTGCATATGCAAAATTAATGGGAAAAGGACGAGGTATTTCAATTCTGTTGGCAATGCTTGTTAGTTTTGGATTGCTTATTGTAATCGCATTATCTGTAGAAAGTGGACCTACCTCACTTGAAACACGTTTTGGAAGCTTTGGCAGTGTCTTATTTAATACTGTATCCATATCGACCAACACAGGGGCTGCAAATTCAGCATTAACAGGAATGTCACCTAATGCAATAACTTCTTTTTTCCTTGCCATGTTTGTTCAGGCAATTCCAGGGGCGGTCGGAACAGGAATGATTACCATGATTGTATATGTTATATTGACATTATTCATTGTTGGACTGATGGTGGGAAAAACACCAGAATTTATGAGTATGAAAATATCTCCAAAGGATATAAAATTGGCAGTTTTTATATTTTTAATTCATCCTGCACTAATATTGATTCCAACTGTAATATCTATGAGCACCGGAAATGCACAAGCAATAATAGGTCGATAAAAGTTACTCCAATGGGTTACACTCAAACACTATATGAATATACTTCAGCAGCAGCAAATAATGGTTCTGATTATTTTGGAACTAGTGCAAATACACCTTTTTGGAATTGGTCTACTGCCATAGTAATGTTTCTTGGAAGATATATTCCACTAGGATTGATGTTGGCAATTGCAGGCTCTTTTACAATAAAAGACAGAAAAGAAGTTCATAGAGCCAATAAAGACTCAGGGTCCATTATTTATAACTGTTCTAGTTATAATGACGTTCTTGTTAACTGCATTAACATTCTTTCCTTTTCTGATTACTTGGTCCTTTTTCATTATAAAATAAGAATTGAGACAATATGACAAAATACTTTATTCAAATTTTAATAAAAATTCTGAAAAAACATAAGAAAAGAGATAACAACAAAAACATGAAAAATAAGACAATTTAACTTCATATAATCAATTCTAAAATAATACTTGATTCGATATTAAAGCTTGACCCTCGCTATCTTGCAAAAAATAATCCTGTAATGTTTACTGTAGAGATAGGATTCTTTGTTGTTTTTTTTATATCTTTATTTCCAAATATATCAAAAACATTTGTCTTGCTGAATCAAGTTTTCTATTTTGAATCTTCGTTCATTCTTATTCTTACAGTTTGGTTTGCAACATTTTCAGAATCACTTTCTGAAGCTCAGGCTAAAGCAAGAGTGGATTCTTTAAAACAATTGGAAAAAGAAGTAACTGCCAGAAAGATAGAAAATGGAAAAGAAATAATCGTAAAATCATCTGATTTAAAACCTGGAGATGAGGTTAAAGTAATTGCTGGGGAAATAATACCAAGGGATGGACTTGTAATATCCGGAAAAACATTTGTAGATGAATCGATGCTAACTGGAGAATCAAACCCTGTATTTAAAGAAAAAGATGATCATTTGATGGGTGGAACAAGAGTTACTACAGATAATATTATAATTGAAATAACCTCCGAGGCCGGTAAAAGTTATTTAGATGAAATGATGGGCTTGATTAAAAATGCTACCAGGCCAAAAACCAAAATGAAATTGCTCTTACAATATTATTAGCAGGTCTATCACTCATTTTTATAATAGTAATTGGAACTTTATTATTTTCTGCCTATTATTTAGGATATAATGCGGATATAGCTACACTGGTAGCATTACTTGTTGCACTAATGCCAACTACAATAGGAGGACTACTTCCCGCAATCGGTGTAGCTGGTATTACTAGGTTAGGTAAATCCAATATAATTGCAAAATCCGGAAAAGGAATAGAAGCAGCAGGTGATTGCGATGTATTAATTTTAGATAAAACAGGCACCATCACAGAAGGATCTAGACGTGCAGTTGAGTTTATCCCAATGCAAAATTATACAGAAGAGGATGTAGGTCAGACAGCATATGCTGCTTCCATACATGATAACACTCATGAGGGAAAATCGATAGTAGATTTATCGGAGGAAAAAAAATATATTCCACCACTTTTAGAAAAAGTAATTTCATCAAAGTCCATAGAATTTAGCGCAGAAACAAGGATAAGTGGAATTGAATTTATTCCAAATAAAAAAATATTATTAGATAAAGAAGAAGAAGCAAGAACTTACGAAACCTTGCAAAAACAGTTATAGATAAAAACGAAGCCGAGTCATCATTCTATAGAAGCAATAGAAGATGAAATAGACAAGATCAGCAAAAGCAAAGTTCATGATTTATTAATTAATATGGAAAAAAATTCTTCAAATCCAGTTAAAATTCTTAAAGGTGCAGTAGATGTAATTCTTGAATCAGCAAATACAAACAGTCAACACTGCAGAATTAAGATGGAAAGCTCAAGAAGTATCCAAAATGGGCTCAACACCGTTAGCAGTTTCAATTAATGATGAAGTAATTGGATTAATAGTTCTAAAAGACACTTTAAAGGAAAATATCCGAGAAAAGCTCAGCTGAAGTTCATAATACAGGAATAACATACAATAATGATAACAGGAGATAATACAATAACTGCACAGGTTATCGCAAAAGAAGCAAATGTAAATCAGGTAATGGCTGAAGCTAAACCAACTGATAAACTCAAAAGAGTAGTAGAAGAGCAACAAAAAGGACATATAATAGGAATGGTTGGTGATGGAACAAATGATGCACCGGCTTTAGCCAAAGCAGATATTGGATTGGCAATGAATAGCGGAACAGCAGCAGCAAAAGAAGCAGCAAATATGGTGGACCTTGATTCTGATCCTTCAAAGATTCTAAAAGTAGTAAAATTAGGAAAGCAGTTATTGATGACTAGAGGTGCAATTACAACCTTTAGTATAGCCAATGATGCAGCCAAATATTTTGCAATTCTTCCTGCAATGTTTATGCAAAATAATCCCAAAAGTATCAATATTAAATATTATGCAACTGCATAGCCCAGAAACAGCAATATTATCTACATTGATTTTCAATGCAATAATTATTCCAGCACTTATCCCTTTATCATTAAGTGGAATCAAATCAAAGCCTGAACCATTGGAACGAACTTTTATAAAAAATATGTTGATTTATGGTCTTGGAGGAGCTGCTTTGCCATTTGTAGCCATCAAAGCAATCGATATGTTACTATCATTATTAATAAAAAAAGGTGTAAATAAGATGAACACATATGAAAAAATAATTATAAAAAAAATTCTTGATAATCTCCAAATAGTAATAAGAATTGTCATTGTTATGGCAATAGTATTAGGGATAGCCTATCCAGTTCTACTTGTTGGAATCGGACAGATAACGTTTCCATTTCAATCAAATGGAAGCATTCTTGAATTGGATGGCAAAAAGATTGGTTCGGAATTAATTTCTCAAAACTTTACATCCCCCAATTTATTTCATCCAAGGGCACCAGGAGATTCTGCTTCAAATGTGGATCCTCATATAACACCTGAAAAAGCCTATTCTCAAATAAAAAATATCAGTAAATCAACAGGAATAAAAGAAAATGCATTGAAAACTCTATTAAATTTAAATATTGAAAGAAATAGAATAACCAATGGACTGTTCTTTGCACCAGACTATGTGAATGTTCTACAAATCAATTTAGATTTAATAAATCAATATCCAGAAGTATACAATAAAACTCTGGGATCGGGTATAAACAAATGAGAGAGGTGAGTTTATTTGGATGAATTTATCATAGTAATTTTTATTTCTTTTCTTGCTATTTCTGCAGGATCTTTAACCTATTCTTTAATACATGCAGAAAAATAATAATTATTTTTTTCTTTGAATTGCAAATATTTAAGAGGGTTTACATTCATAATGTCCTCGACACCAAGTCCATTTCAATGACCCATCGATAGATATGTGTTTAGTAATACCCTGTTGTTTAATAATATCAAGAATAAATAGAACCATAACTAATGAAATCCAATATAATTGGATAATGACATAAATCGCTTTGTACTAGATATTTTGTAAATTACTAAACCCATACATTTGTTTTAATCCAAATTTATTTATCCCTTTTCTAGTATCGACTTAAGATTTTCTATCAGTAAAGAGAAGAATTCAAAACTTCATTTCTTTAATACACTATTTTATTTAAACTTATACAAGTTATTAGAGACTTTGTAAAATATGTCGCTTTGTTAAATAACAATGAAATTCGTTATCTAATGGTTAAATCATTATTAAAACAATACGTATTTTCAATATACAATCATGGCATCTAAAAGATATTCAACTAATAATTGCTGCTTTGTTGCATGATTATTTTATTCGTTGTTTGTTAGCGTTTTGCTGATAGAGTTATAACAGAAATAGTCAAAATCCAATTGATATTATCATACACAAATCACATTTTTAACTGATTTTCGAATCATGCAACAAGCATAATTGCTAATAATTTTGTCATATAATTTTGAGACGCAGTAATAATTTTAAACCGATCACATGATTCTAATCATCCATCATACATCAGAAAGTCTTGGTCAAAGATTTTAGCTATTTTCTCAATTTCCGGCAACATACTAGTTAAATCTTAAATAAAAAAGGTTTTATTGGTTTTAACTTCTTCTGTTTCTTTTTCTTCAACAAATGTTTTAAGCATGGTTACGTCACGTTTAAAGAATATATCTAGTATCCAATCTGACATTACTCTTAACTTCTTTTGCAATGTAGGTAGATTTGCCAAATAATAATTGCGCCATGTCCACCATGCTAAAAATCCTTGAATCTCTATTCCTAATATATTACCTATACCATTTCGCTTTCCGATACTAGCCATCATGCCTTTTGTTTTATAGTCAAATACCTTCCGATCATCAAATGTTCCTTTATTTTCCAATACTGCTATGATATTTTTAGCTGCTACCATTCCTTCTTTTATAGCGTGTTGTGCTGTAGGAGGGTATGGTTTACCTGTATTAGGATTGGTTATATATGCACAATCACCAAGAGCATAAACACCTCTAAATTCAGGTATTTCTAAAAATTTATCGACAACTATTCTTCCACTCTTATCGTGGGAACATGGCAGATTAGTTATCAATGAATCAGGAGATACACCGCCAGACCAAATAATAGTCTTTGTAGGTATTACGGTATTATTGTTTAACTTTACACTATTTGATGTAGCTCCAACTACTCGAGTATTAAGGATAACTTTTATTCCGTTATTTAATAGGTTTTTATACGCAAAATCAGCTAATTGCTTACTCATTTCTGGTAATAGTCTATCGCCAGACTGAATTATTATGACCTCTGTATTTTTGGAATCAATATTATGATAATATTCTTTTACAGAATCTTTAATGAAATCATTGATTTCACCTGCTGTTTCTACTCCTGCAAAACCACCCCCCACTATAACAAAGGTTAGTAATCTTTTTTGGATATCATCACATGTATCAATATTGTTATTAGCAGTGATAGAAATAGGTAATAATTGATCTGCTTGTTCAAGTAAATATATAATATGATTTCTCAAAGATATAGCATCATTCAAATTTTTCATGGTAAAAGCATTTTTTTGAACATCAGACATTCCAAAAAACTTTGTTACACTTCCTAATGCGATAACAAGATAATCATAATGCAGTGTAGTGGTCATGATACTATTTGTCTCAAAAATTTCTTTGTTGGTTATAAAACTATCATCAGTGATTCTTATCCCTCCAAGTGGTGGATTCAAACAGGCCTTAAAACTACCTTTGGAGGTTATTGATTTATCATCGCTAGTGCTTATTGATGTAGAAGGTCTAATTGTAATTTGTTTGTTTTTCAAATCTATACCTTCCACCTTAGCACAGTAAAACCTAGATCTATTACAAAAAGCTCTGACAGGTGTTACTATATGTCTTGTTTCTATCATTCCAGACGCCACTTCATGAAGCATTGGAGTAAATAACTGATAGTTATCTTTACTTACCATGGTAATGTCAATGTTGATGTCAGTTTGAAATTTATTTTGAAGACGTTTTAATACCGTAACTCCTGCAAAACCACCACCTAAAATAACTATTCTTTTTCTATTTATGGGATTGTTATTATGAACAAGATTTAAATGACTCTGAAGAATATCGATTCTCGAAAATGATATATCGCATATAGGACATCTATATCTGGCACCGAATTTTATTGACAAAAAAGAAGAAAACAGACCTAATGTAATTCCAAATAATATATTAATCAAAATAGAATAGATTATGGAATTTAATTGGATATTCGAGAAGGTTGTAGTCATGTTATCAGGAATTATTTCCACCTGTTTTCCTTCCAACCCCATTCTTGCTCCTGCTCCACCAGTGCTCTGCGATATCAAACTTTTTTCTTGTTTTTCTCCTTTTATGTTATCAGAGGTATAGAAATTATTATTCCCACTAGTATCATTCTTTGACAAAGTATGTGCAAATTCTGGATTTAGAATATATTGTCCTACTGGAAAAGCAAAAATTAAATAAACAAGAATACCAACCAATAAACCATAACGTAAACCGTTTGATGGTTTACTTATATTTAGAATATTTGTCTTGTATAAAAATATGCCCGATATAATTCCAATTGTGATTCCAGTAATTATATGAATTGATATTCCTGCCACAATAGTCAAATAAATAGGTGAATGTATACCTACTATATGTCCAAACACTATCCAGGTAAGGGCATAACCTGACCCACTTTTTGTAAAAGGAAAGGTAAAAGGAATTGCCATAACTATAGCCCCCATTATACCTCCAGCAACAATAAAGAATAATTCCCGCTTAAATGAAAAATCTATTCTTGCTTCTGTAGATTCAATATTGTAACTCATAAAGTATATTTTCTTTAAATCTTTATATAATAATATGGACCACCAACAGCTTTGTGATCAAATACTAAATAAGTATCAAGTTTCGATACGGTTATTCATATCTATATGTATCTTCAATATGGACACTTAATCTAAGGTCTTAAGCAATATTTAATCGGTTATTTTCAAAGCCGTTTGCAGTAACAAAGGTTGAAAACCTTTTCATGTTTTTCAAGGAGGCAAATTTTGGGAAAAGATACGATTTATTTTTGTTTATTATATACGATATACCAAATAATAAAGAGAACAGAACTTGATGATATTACTTATTCTCCGCAAATTTACTTTTTTGGTTACTTATTAAGAACCAGATCTAGAGGCATATTCAAATTTATTGCAAAAAGCCAGACTGTAATAATAGAATGGCTATCAAAATATCATTTTTAATATTATAGATATCATAATACGGGGATCTATAAAGCAGTCATTTCATTACCAAGTTTTGAACTCAATTATACCGCAGATGCGACCTAATCTAGTTATCACATTACACAATTTCGAGGTGCATATACTTTAAAGAATAAGGTAATGTGCTTATTGAACTTATTATTCTCGTGATTTAGAATCAGACCTGTAATACATAAACCAAAATTCTCCGTTTGTCATTGGTTGATTTTTAAAGAATAGCTGTTTGTATGTTTCAGTCCAAATATTGACATAATTTTGCCACATATTCATCGAAGCTGTAAATGGATTTAAAGCGTTATCATCAACAATAGTTGTTAATTTGTTATCATCATCATCTTTTCTGTAAATTTGTGTATCATTTTTATCTACATGTACAGTAATTTTATCACTATTGTTTTTCTCATCATCTAAGCGAGTGTATTTAGCATTATTTTCAGTATTATTATTGTCCATTCTATTACTTGCATAGATGAATTATATTTGTTTTATCATAATCTTTATTAATTGATCAATATCTTCGATCAAATAAGAAAATATATTGATTGAATAAAAGTTGTTTTATTTTTAGAATATATCAGATTTTTTGCATTGGAGCATATTTTAACATAATAATATTCTTAAATAAGTTTTTAAAGTTAATATGTTCATACATAATATATCGCATGATAATAAAAATAGGAAACATTTTTCAGCAAAAAACTGTTATAATGGCAATAGTATCTTCTCTGCTCCTTTTAACTGGAACATTAGTTTCTCTAGGTCAGGCATACTCCCAATCTTTTCATGTAAATGACTTTAAAATAAAGAAAATTGGAGTTTCGCACCATAATCCTTTTGTAATAGTTAAAGGAAAAGCTGGCGGTACAAAATCTGTTGCAGGTGATGTAGCAGTTGAAGCCTATTTAATCTATACAGATAAAGGTAAGTTTGGAGCATTTTCAAACGAGGGTCCATACAAGTCAGCCAAATTTACAACAAAGACAAGCAATAATGGTATTAATGGAAATATATGCATAGACAAGCATACACCTTCAGGAAAAGTAGTTTTTTCAGGACATAAATTAACATTAAAAGGAATCCATGTAAATAAGGTAAATAAGGTATTGACAGTAGATATTAATCAAAATCCAGACCAAAACGGGAACACAAATTGCATATACAAAATTTGGAGTTCTAAGGGACATTAACTTTTTAATTTAATGCATATGAAGATAACAGAAAACTAACAAAAAATCAAATTATTTTTTTGTAAAAAGAAATCCAAGTCAAAAGAAACCATCTTTTTTTGAATAACGTCAAATCTGTTTTGAAATCATGAAATAAAAAACCATTTTTTAAAATGAGCAAGCTCAATGCAGTTTTTGCTTTGATTCATCATTATTATCCTTAATTCATTTAATAGATATTCCTATTTTTCTCATGAATAGTTCATTGAAACTTTCATGTATTATTATACCAAAGTGTGAACCTATTGCAAATACATGTTCACTAAAAATTCTTAATAGATAAAAAGTTAGTTAGTTTCTACAATTACCTTTCCCATTTTTCTATTCATTTTGCCATTGATAGAAAGCTTTTGTTTATTTAGGTATTTATACTATATTTTTTGACTACTTTTTTATAAATTCGTCTCCAAATTAAACGGTTAATCATGACAATTACTGCCGACATAACACCAACTAACAAAAGTACTAAAATTGTATTTCCCGCATCATAAGATGCTCTATCTAGCAAGGACCCGATACCTAATACCGAATATGTCTTGTTTCCTAGTACCAGATATTCTGCAACTATTAGAGCGTTCCATCCTCCACCCCAACCTGTAATGCTTCCTGTTATAAAAGATGGGTATATTGATGGAAACAAAACTTTTCGAATATACTGGCCTCTAGTAGCTCGAAATGCTCTTGCGGTTTCTTCTATATCCCCAGGCATGGAACGTAAACCACCAATGAGGTTGAAAAGCAAATACCACTGCATTCCAGTTAATATTAACAATATCGATAAAAATTCAAACCCACCAGGTACATAATTTATAGCAGCAATTGCAAATGGAAAGAATGCAGTAGCAGGTATAGCAGCAAAGGTTTGAAATAGAAACATAAAATGATTAAATCTGGGATGGTGTGCAATCTTTATAGCTACAGGTATTGTCCATAACATCGTTATAAGATAGGCTGCAGTTAGCCTAAGGTATGATAACAATAGTGCTAAAGGGATTTGATTAACTATTTTTGCACTTTTAGAATCAGTATTTAGTGAATTATACATATAGTTGAGAGATAAAATCGATCTATAAATGACAAAACCTTCCTGAGATATAACTAAAATTAAAAATGATATTGAAATTGATAATATTATAATACTAAATATTTTTAGATTTCTCTTCGTATCAAACCAGTGGTGAATTACTGGAAATAATCGCAATTCCAAAGAAGAGAGTATTTTTGAAAATATATCTATCAAGCTATTAGATTTAATAGGTGTGAATGGTCTAGGGCTTTTATTTAAAAAATCAGATAGATAACCTGTGGAGGATGTAGCAGCATAACGTAAAAACCTAGGAATATTGCCATTATACATATTCAGAATATGACGAGGGTTATTTTTAGAAACGTCAGCAGTAAAAGCAGAAGATGAAGAAGAATCATAGTTAAATCGATTAGCATATGATTCCAGTGGTCGCCAAAAGAAGAAATCTATTACCATGATAACCACAATTAACATGCCTAATGCCACACCAGCTTGTACAAATTGTCCAGAAGAAACAGATGTGCCAAGCAAACTTCCTAGACCATGAAGTGTAAACGTTTTGGATCCCAAAGATATGATCTCAGCTGCTGTAAGAAAATACCAGCCTGCAGCCCAGGACATGATGCTATTATAAATTAATTTAGGTATACTGGCAGGTAAATATAGTCTTCTTAATCGTAAGAAAGGATTTGCTCTATATGCATAGGTTGTTTCCAATAACTCAGATGGAATGGATAGAACAGATTCATAAACTGAGAATATCATATTCCATACCATACTTGTAAATATCAGAAAGATGGCAGCCATTTCTATCCCTATTGAACTTTCTTTAGACAATGTGATAAAAAACGCGATTGCCGCAGGAAAGAATCCAAGAATAGGGACTGATTGTAGAATATCTATAATGGGAATAATTATCTTGGAGGCCAAGGGTTTTCGGGCCGCTATGATTCCAAATATTATTGCAGTAGCAAACGATAATCCTAAAGCTGCAAACATTCTATAAACAGAAGATAGGGAATCAATCGCCAATAAAATAAAATTTACGCTCCAATTCATATTAGATCCTCTAGTAGCAAGTACTTGGTTTCCATTACTGCCATTATTGGCACTATCTTTGAGCTTTGTGTCAACACTTTGGTTTTGGGAACCATTTGTGGCTTCCCCGAATACATTTGGAATATAGTAATATTTCGTATCAGTTTTATCAATCCACAATATTGCCCCCCTAAATGAGGTCAAATGTATAGAGAGGGCTTGAACAATTAAAACGCAAATGATGAATAGACAACCTGAAACAAAAATATATCTACCACCCACTCTTAATCATCGTATAAAACTTTTAATAAAGGTAATCAAAAATAGGGATCCCTATATTTGGAAATATAAATAATGGCATTTATAATGTATCATATTAATATATATTGAAATATAAATTATCCAAGATTTAGATTTATAAGATCAAAGTTTTTGTAACAAGTGTACAATAAAGAAATTTGACATCAGCTAGTATTACAAATTATTAGTTATTAGTAGTCCAGTTTCTGCTACGGTTACTGCGAATTCTGCTGTGGCTACCACTACTACTATATCAAAATTTTAAAGATATTTGCCAATGGTTAAGCATATGATATACTCATTTAAAATAGGAAAAGGATATAACTCTACAAATTTAAACTATTGAACCTAATCCTAAATTTAATGATTTAAATAAGACAATTCATAAAAATACCATGCTGAAAACGATAGACACCAATTAATATATCAATACAGCATTACAAATACCCAAGAGTTTGTCCTATGGTGAATTGTCTTTTAGATTCATTTTTTGTGTTATTTATTTCATCCATATATTAATTCCTCATAGTTCCAAGAATCAAAAAGTTTTATTTTCCCAATAGATAGTTATACATTTAATTATCTAAATATTGGGATATATTTAGAAATTAATGTCTTCAGAAAGCAGACAATCTGGGACACCCATACATCCTCATGAGGCTAAACTTGTCCGGTCATTAAATCTATTGGATGTCGTAATGATTGGGATAGCTGCTATGATTGGGGGTGCAATATTTGTTTTAACAGGTCCCGCAATTGGCCTGGCGGGAAGCTCAGTAATTTTAGCCTTTATCATTAATGCTGTAATTACCCTATTTACTGCAATGGGTTATGCTGAACTGGGTTCTGCAATGCCCGAAGCAGGTGGAGGTTATCTGTGGGTTAGAGAAGGTCTACCTCGTCCGAATGCTTTTATTAGTGGCTGGATGGCATGGCTGGCTCATATCATAGCAGGAAGCTTATATTCTGTAGGATTTGGTTCCTTTTTTGTAAGCTTGTTACACATGACCAACATTCTTACTATAAATAGTCTTTTTGGCATTATTCCTCTTGATAAATTAGTAGCCGTAATAGCTATTGGATTATTTACAATTGTGAATATCAAAGGAACTTCCGAAACAGGAAAAATCGGAACAGTTGTTACAATAGTTCAACTGGTAGCAATTATTGCCGTCATAATTGCAGGTCTTTTGACAATGGCACACAATCCTAATTGGAAATATAATTTTGCAGACTTTATGCCTATGGGTATTGGGGGTTTAGTTTCTGCAATGGGTTTAACTTTTATCGCATTTGAAGGATATGAAATAATTGTTCAATCGGGCGAGGAGGTGAAAAATCCTAAAAGAAATATCCCAAGAGCAATTTTCATATCGCTTGCTCTTGTGGTAATTATGTATTGTCTTGTTGCTTTTGTTTCGATTGGTGCCATATTTCCTAAAAATGGTCCAGCATGGCAATTCATTGGTCATAATGGAGATTTAGGCATAATGAAGGCAGCAGAATTATTTATGCCTTATGGAGGTTTCATAGTATTAGTAGGTGGAATAGTTTCTACCTTGGCTGCATTAAATGCAACAACGTTTTCTTCGGCAAGGGTTGCTTTTGCAATGGGAAGGCATTATAATTTACCACATAAATTGAGCGAAATCCATTCTAAATTTAAGACACCGTATGTTTCTGTTATTCTATCATCTGTAATAATGGCAGTTATGGCATATGCTCTTCCACTTGACTCTATTGCGCAGGCTTCTGCGGTAATATTTTTGCTTTTATTTACTCAAGTCAATATTTCTGTTATTACCATACGTAAAATGTATGGAGATAAGCTTGATTATGGATTTAAGACACCATTCTTTCCCATAGTCCCAATAATAGGGATATTTCTAAAGATAGGACTAGCGGTTTATCTTTTATTTACTGCTCCATTTAGCTGGGTTATTACTGTTTTATGGATATTGGTTGGTTTTACTATATATAGGATATTTACTTTTAGAAAAGAAGTAGAGCACTATTCTCCAATAGTAACAAGCGAAGGTAATATGATAAGAAAAGATTTTAGAATTCTAATACCATATACACCGGATAATCCAGACAGATTAATCAGATATGCAATACGGGTAGCTAAAGAAAAAAATGGTGAAATAAATATCCTAAGAACTATAACAGTTCCTGATCAAACACCCTTATCGGCAGGAATTGCATTTATAGATTCTGCTAGAAAGACTTTTGCCCCTTTAGAAAAAATATTAAATGAAGAAGATATAGTATATCATTATTTTGTAAAAATATCTCATGATTCCACAGAAGCAATTCTGTCCACAATATCAGAGCAAAAAATTGGTTTGTTTATTGTAGATTATGAAACAATAAAAAATAACAAAAAATTACAAACATTGCTTACTTGTGATTATTTGGCAATTCTTTCTCACAGCGATTCTAATATTATTACCGAAAAACAAAACTTGGATGAATCCAGAATAACCAAAGAGAATAAAAAAAACATGGTTGTATTGTATGACGACGGAGACAATTCAGATGAAATTTTAAAGGTAACAAAATGGTTTGCAAATACTGAAATATTCAACTTGAATGTAGTATCAATAAATAGAAAACATAATGGCAAGCATGAAAATGCTTTAGATAAATCAACTTTAGCTTCAATTAATAAAAATAATTCTGAACACATTAAACGAAGAGAACACTTTTTACAATCATCAGAAGTAGAGCTTAATGAGATTTATATTTCAGAAGAAACTGAAAAAGATAGCATACAATTTGCAAAGATAATATTAAAGTCAATTGTTGCATACAACCCCGATATAGTAATTACTGAATCAACAATTGGAAAATATAACCTATTCACTAATTCTAGTTTTGCCAATCTTTTGATGTACAGATTGAATTGTCCTATAATAATTGTAAAAGATTTTTCCTTGCCATTGGTTAACATTGTAACACACATATTAAAGAAAATTATAGGTCATGTAGGCATTTCTTATCTTTTAAAAGCGATACAAAATAAGACATAATACCCTTTTCAGAATCGTGCAATGATTCAATTTTATGTTCAGCTTTTAATCAGCGTCAGGATAAAATTAAGACAATACAATGCGATGAATAACAATTCAATAAAAATTCTCCAGGAAATTCAAAACCCACTTTAATTTTTAATTTTATTATCCGGCTCTTTTAATTATATGATATCCAAATTCCGTTTTGATTGGCTCAGAAGTTATTTCGCCTTTATCAAGTTTAAATGCAGCTTCTTCAAAAGGTTTTACCATCATTCCTCTTCCAAACGAACCTAAATCGCCACCTTTTTTTGCACTACCTTTATCAATTGATAATTCTCTGGCAAGATTTGTAAAACTTTCACCCTTCTTTAGCCTTTCAAGTATTAAAATAGCCTCACTTTGTTTCTTAACTAATATATGTGAACATTTGATTTTGTCAGCCAATATTTAGATCACTTCATATTTAGAAAATTAACACCTAAATAAGTATTGATAATCTAACAACATCTTTATTAATTCTATAATGATAATGAGGCACTTTCAAATATCAATATATCTTTAGATTTAAATATCATCATCTTTCAGTCATAAATATTAAAAGCATAGTATTTTCTGAGCATTTAATAAGTTGTTTTTTCATTTTAGATTTGGAATTGTTCGCTTTATCAAGACATAGATTATGATAATATTAGTTTCTTTTTCTACATTAACTTTTTGGTAAACAAGAAGAAGGTCGCTTTAACTGTAATGTAAGCAACATTAGTCACTACTTATATCATAAGTGTTTACTGAAGATATGACAACTTAAAGTGAGAATATCATCTTTATCTGTTAAAATATGTCTTTTTTTTCGGCCGGTTTGCTCCTTCTATCTAAAGTATTTTTTACTTCAAGCAGTCTATACCCTAAAGGCGACTATATAGATATAAAAGTGATTAAATCCATGTCCATTTGATATCCTCTTTATTATCATATAGATGCAATTCTAACCCATATTTTCCTAAAATTTGTAACTGAACCCATCTTGAAATCACCTCTGATATGTAGACCCAGAAGCATATTCTTTAGTCAGAAGTATCTTCCAGTTCAGAGTATTCTTATAACATCATCAGTATTTTCCATGAGTAACAATTATTATTAAAAATATTAGTATAGAATTAAATCAAAAACTATATGATGATTTGGGAGAGATTTGGGAAAAAGGTAATATACTTTTTAGAAATAAAAGAACCCGAGTATTAGGATTTCAGTAACAAAAAAACAAGCAGCAGTCATATCAGTCATGGCTATATTTGCAGCAGTAATGTTTGTAGGACCAATAGCCATGAATTCAGCATTTGCAGACGGCGACGGCTTCTTCTTCCACCATCACCATCACCACCACTTCTTCTAGCAAGGTTAGAAGCTGATCTTCAAAGTTGATGTGTTCAAGAACACATTAAAAAAATATTTTTTATTAGAAATCAATTAACCTTTAATTAAACCATTCTTCTCAAAAAGATTAAGTATTTAAACATATCTAGAAAAAAATAAATTATAATTAATATATAAAATATCAACTATTAAAGGTATATACAGACTTGTATGTATCCTTGATGATGATCAATGAATAAACAGATTTTATTATAAAATATCATATACATCCAATTAAAAGATATATGTTCCAAAAAAAAGTATTTTATCAATAAAGCTATTACATACTAAAGATATTCATAGTTTTTACATTTTCTAAAGTAAAGTTCTGAAAGAGATTGTAAATGAGAGTAGTATTTACCGTGAATAACAAAATTCAAATTTTTAACCATTTATCTTCAATTTTTATCATAGGATTTCAATTAAACAGATCAATTCTAGATATCACAATAAAAGAAGAACCAAGAAAGAAGATTTAATATTAATTTTGTCATACAACATTTATATATTAATATTAAATTATGTTGTTGGATTAAAAAAGATAGATGCCTGATCCTCACTCTGAGAAATTATTATGGTATCTTTTTGGTGGATCAAGAGGAGGTCCCAATAGAATAAGAATTATAGATTTAATAAAAGAACAGCCCTATAACACTAATCAAATTGCGGAATTTCTTAAAATGGACTACAAGTCGATACAACATCATTTAACAGTATTAGAAAAAAATAACCTGATTAATAAAATAGGAGAAAAATATGGCATCTTGTATTTTATTTCAAATTATCTTGAATCAAACATGGAAGCATATAATAAAGTTAAACTGAAAGTAAATTCCAAAAGTAAAAAAAAACAATAAAAACACTATACCAAACTTATTATAAATCTGGCATGATATATGGATAAAAGCAAATAAACCAACAAGACGATTGTAAATTATCAATGGAACCCCTAATGCTATTAACTGCAATTGTAAGCACGATAAATATAATAATACTAATAGGTCTTTTGGTAACATATGTTAGAATTTACAAATCAAGTAAAGCAGTTTTTACTTTAGGACTAATGTTTTTTTCAATAATGATGATGTTACACAATATAATTGCAATTTTTGCTTATTTTGCAATGGCTCCATCGTATACTAAAGAGTTGCATCCATATTTTTTTGGAATCCATTTAACAGAACTAATAGGATTAGGTGTATTGTTAAAGATCACGTTAACATAAAAATATGGGAAAGTATTATCGGCTAGTTAATACAAAATTCTTCATCGTCAATTAATTCCTTGACATATATCCATTTGTCGAATTCTTCATTATAAATTATACTGGGGATATATTATATGCTGACCCCATTGATTAAAAATTTTTACTCTCGTTCTTTAAAAATCCACTATCCTATGAAGGATATCTTTAATGATTGTACTTTAATATCGTTTTAAAATAAAATGCGGAATATTTTTCGATAGAGAATAGCTTCCGAAATCCTACTCAATATAGGCTTTAAAGTAAAAGTATATATATAACAAATACATTCCAAAGTTACTCCACTCTATCCAAAAAGAAAATAGATAATTAAAAAATATTGAGGCTTTTTCATTATAATTATAAAATTGCTTAGTAATAACAAGATATCACCACCATAGCAAGGATATTCTTTTGAGTCAGGATCTGAAATAGTCCCATATACTTTATGCATGACAATACTTAGAAGATCTCCTTCCACTAAGGTTAAATTCTTGTACAATAATTTCTATACATTGATAAAAGAATTTTTATTTCATAACAATTTAACTTTTTTAAACCTTATAGCTAATCAAAATGTATACCAGGAGGAAGATAACTAAAGATGAAAAAGACATCATTCTGCACTATAATTGTATTTATTTTGTCACTGGCGATTGTAAATATGTACTTTTCCAACCAAATAAATGCACAATCATCACCTTCACCATCAACATCATCAAGCAACGGTGCTAAAGTCGTATCATCACCATCAACACTCAGCCATCAACATCAACATCAACATCTAGCAATAAACCGGTTTCACTTACTCAACTTAAAACTAGCATCTTTGCAGATCTTGCAAAATGTATTATAACACAGGTTTGTCGTCCATTAATGGGATCAGAAGGAGATGACCGTATAACAGGTGGTAATGGCAGCAATGTTATCATTGGTTTAGGAGGAAATGATATCATACACGGAGGTACAGGTGATAATATAATTATTGGTGGACCAGGTGATAATGCATTATACGGTGGTGGAGGAAACAACATCATTGTTGCTAGTGGGACAGGTTTAGACCAGATTTATGGTGGAAACAAAAGTAACATACTCATTGCAGGTGCCGGTAGCACCCTTCTTGTAGCAGGAAAAGGAAATGATAAACTATATGGAGGTGGCGGTAACGATGTCTTTATTGGTGGACCAGGTGCAGATTACTTTTCTTGCGGTACTGCAGGAAGTAAAAGCGTGGTATTGAATTTTAATGCAGCAAAAGGTGATGATACTGATGGTAACTGTGGTACAGTTTTGGGTCAATAACAACAATAATAACAATTTATTTCTTTTGTATATGTAGAATATTATACAGTCACCTCAATGATTTTCTTTCAAAAAAACCTTATAAAGAATTTTCCAAAAATAATAATTTTTATTTTAATATTTAAAAAGTAATTAAATAACTAAAGATAAAGAAGGATGTAAATTTATAATAAGTAGTATAAGAAACTCACAGTACTCAAATACTAAATCCATTAAATAAATTATTTCTTATGAGATAAAAATAAATAAATAGAAAATCTTTCATATTTTTTGACACAAGACAAAAAACAATCTGTAAAATATATTGGATTTGTCCTTAAATCAATAGTAAATGAGATAATTTATTGAGTTCTCAGAGCTGTTATTGGTAGTAATCGTGATGCTTTTATTGCTGGCAATACACCTGCAAGGATACTAAGACCTACAGAAATTATCCATACTCTTATCATTCCATCTGCAAGGTAAATAGGACGGATTAGAAGTTCCATTGCCGGATGATGCCATCATAGAACTTAAACCATATCCAAATCCAACTCCTGTCAATAATCCTATTGTTGCTCCAAAAACTCCAATCAATAAAGCCTCGACCAAAAAAAGAAATAATATGTGTCTGTTCAACGCACCAATAGCCTTCAATGTACCAATTTCTCTGGTTCTTTCGATAACCGAGGTGTAAAGTGTGGTGATAACCCCTACTGCACCTACAACCAAAGCAACAATTCCAATGCTCGTAAGAAAAGCACTGATTCCTGCGGTAAATTGCTGTATTGTTTGTAAAATAGCTTTTACAGTAGTAATTCCAATGTTATTACCATATAATTCCTTATCTCCTGTTCAACAGTATCTACAAAGTCAGTGGATTTTGCAATTACAAATAATGAATCATATTTACCAGATTTTTGAAGTAGAGAATTTCCAGCCTGTAGGTTGATGATAATACTATTATCTATTGTGGGATTACCAGTTTCTTTCATAATGCCAGTTACCATAAAATTCTTTGTTTCTTGTTCCTGTTTACCTGTAATAGGATCGACAAAAGAAAATGTAACCTTGGCACTACGACCTAAAACTAAAAATGGATTTGGATCCCCTGCAGGGTTTGCAACGTCTTGTAGCCACAATCATCGAGTTGAGGATTACTTGGTTGCATTGTAGAGCCTTCTGCATATTCTAATGTTGGAGCAATGAGTTGAAGTTTTTCTGGATCCATAGATAAAATTGTGTCAGTTTTAGATTCACTTGAAGATTGTACTGTTACTGAACCTCTATAATTAGGGATAACGTCAGTAACTAAAGGAAGTGATTGTATTCTGCTTACCACTGCAGCATTTAAAACAATTTTAGGGGCAGGTGGTGGACTTCCTCCTCCACCTATACCTCCGCCAGGGCCCCACCACCTGGGGCTTGCTGAGAGTTACTTATGAAAAGTATGTTCGGTGCCAAATTACTGAACTGTTTATTGAATGCTTCAGTAAATCCTGCACCAATTCCATTAACTGCAACCAATAGTGCACTTCCAACCATTACCATTAAAATTGTAAGAATAGATCGAACCTTTCTGTCCCATATAGATTCAAAAGATAAAGTGAAAATTTCTTTAATATTCAATATTTCGTTCCCTCTCCTTTTCTTTGATTATAATTATTATTCTCCGTCTACTATATCTTATTTTATCCTTCAATGTACATGCGACTCCTTGTCTGTAACACTATCTTTAGAAGAAGGAAGGGAGAAGGATGCTGAGGATTGGAAGGTGAGGAAGGAGAAGGTGAGGAAGGGGAAATATCATCTAAGAATAGTTCCATATCTTTGCTGTTTTCAATTGTTGAAACTTGGGATTTGGCCTCTCTTCCTCTTCTTCTTTTCCTAATAAAAAGAATTATTGCTAATGCAATAATGGCGATGATGGCCATTGGGACTATAATGTTACCACTTACATTACCAATTTTAAATCCAAATAGTCCGCCACCACCATGAGAACCACCTTTTGTTTGCGATTGGGAGGGTTGATAGTCAATTGAACTATTTACTACTAGTTGATGTGGAATTTTCAAATCATCACTATATGTAATTTTTAGTGCAATAGGGTGAACACCAGATTTGATTGTAGACAGGGTCTTGTTGTTTTGATTTATTGGAATACTAAAAGGCAGAGGTGAATCCACAGAAAGATCTCCAAGATATTGAGAAGGTGGCAGTGTGGAAATAAAGCTCTTGCTAGAATTGGATTTTACCATCTGGACAGCAGTAAACAGCCCAACTGTATTTCCTTCATTTAAAATGTTCCCAACAATATTTGGTGTACCACCTATAAAATTAAGACTAACGCCATACACATTAATTTTTATATCACCCTTCACATATGCGCCTATATTAAGAGTATCAGTCTTTGATTGTCCTGCAGATATATAGTTTACAGTTAATGTAAATACAGCAGGTGAACCAACCACAGTAGATGAGGCAAAGACCTTTGTAGGTAAACTTATCTTTGATTGTGGAGACATGGATTGAAATGTCCATCGAGAATCTCCAAGAATCTTTATAGAACTGGATGAGGAATCAAGGGAAGCAACTACATTAGTTATTGGTTGTTTAGGATCGCTATTAGCAAGTATGAGATTCATATTCTGTATTTTACCTGCGGTGATAGTAAGGGCATTTCCATTATTAGATGTGACATTTAAAACAGATTGCGGTGGATTTGGTAATATTACTAAACCAATTGGGATATTTGAAGTCTGCAGATTACCGTATGCATCGCCATAAGTTATTTGGATATTCATATTCTGTGCAGTCTCGCCAGCAGATGCACTTGGATAAACTATAGGGTTTATTTCTGCTACTGTAGAGTTGTTTGCAGGTAAAGCTCCAATATTAAAGGTTGTAGGTCCAATATTTACAGCAGAAGCAGTAGTAGTTGTAGCTAGAAGAGGAGGAGGAGGAGGAGGAGGAGGGGCTTGCTGCTGTGTTTGTACTGTTGTTATTATTGGTTAAACTAGCAGCAGAATTCATTGTTACCTTGGTGCTAGAACTGCTAGAAGTTATACCAGTAACTGTAACAACAACACCTGATGCAGTTGCAGTTCCTTTGTTTTTAATCAATATTTTTAGACTGATTAGGAGTAGATGGAATTAACTGTGAATTTTCAGATACAGCATCTAAAATAACCTTTCCAGTAAGTCTAAAAGGCACAGTAATTGTTGTTGCAAGCTGACCAATTTGATTTATTTTTGTATACTTGAGAGTAAGAGTAGTAGAGTATCCCCCCACTTTGGCTTGTTTTAAAACATTCATATCAAAATAAAGAGCAAATGTATCGCCTGCTTTTACAATAGAATAAGCACTTGCCACAGATTGAGATGTTCCATTGTTTTTTCCTGCAATTGATGTAAATCCTCCTGAAGTGGGCATGTTAAGATAACCTGTAACTCCAGTGATATCAGATCTTCCGCTATTTACAAGTACTACCGCTAGAGTAGAAGCACCATCTCCAGGACCGACCTCCTTCTTTACCGAATTGGTATTAGATGCAGTTGAAGAAGAGCTCAGATAATTTGTCCAGTATGCATCTAAAAATGCAGGAGCCCTGTCGGTATCAGGTGAACTGTTTGGAAAAGTAGAATAAACACTAGTATTATTATTATTATTATTAGATAATTGAGCAAAAGCAACTGATGTAGCCATATTTGAACTTGTACTACCAGTCAAAGAAAAAGAAAAAGAAAAAAAGAGAATTATTGAAATTATGAAACATAGAATGGTTGTTGTTGTGGCTGTATTTGGAGATGGAGTTGGAGGAGAGGTGATGGTAGCGATTATTGCGGTTTTAAATTCAAATTTAATAGTAGTAGACCCATCACCAGGCTTTATTTTGTTTTTAGGTGCGATAATCATACCATCATCATGACCATTTAATTAATAGTCTCTCTTTCGATTTGACCATCTTTGATATAAATAGATCTGTCTGTCTGTTCAGCAAGTTCTGGATTATGAGTAACAAATACTATTGTTCTTCCATATTTTTTTGAAAGTAATTTAAGCAAATCAAAGACCTCATTTCCTGTTTTCGTATCCAAATTACCTGTAGGTTCATCAGTTAGAATGAATGTAGGATTATTTATAAGCGACCTTGCAATCGCCACTCTTTGCTGCTGACCTCCGCTGAGATTCATAGGTTTTTGTTTAGCCTTGTCTCCAATACCCAAAATATTTAAAAGTTTCAACGAGCGGGCAGCTCTTTCTTTTGTTCCCATACCAGCGATGATACTTGGAATCTCAACATTTCTCTGAACAGTTGTTCGATTAATTAAATTAAAAGATTGAAAAATAAAACCTATCAGGTTATTCCTCATACGCGCAATCATGTCATCCTTTAACGAAAAAACATCTATCCCTCCGATGAAAACTTTACCAAAACTTGGTTTATCTAAAGCCCCTAATATATTCAATAAAGTAGATTTCCCACTACCAGACGGTCCTATGATTGATACAAATTCCCCTTTCTTTACAGTAAAGTTGATATTCCGAAGAGCAATTACACGTCCTGCAGAGGATTCAAATACTTTGGAAAGGTCTTCAACCTTTAATGCAGTAGAATTAACATCATAATCAATATTAGTGGTTTTATAATGGCTTATATTATTACTAAATCCAATGCCATTATTTGTTTTAACTGTCATGTTTAGTAAGCCCCCTTTATACACATCATTTTATTAATCATATAACAGATGTTTCCTGTCAATTCGGTTCCGTTGAAATCCTCATCCACTATTTCATTAAATTATAGTTTCCAATACTTATATTTGGTGGAAGCAATAACTCCCTAGTTTGAACATTAGGATACATATTAATAAATAACAAGATTAATAGCTCTTTATACTTTCTCCCACTTTGACATAAATAGGATTAAAATAGTTATACTAATTTAGTATAATAAAAAATATTCAAATCAAACAATCGATTGTTGCCAAATCTATTATGTCGTTCTAAAATAAAGATACAGTTTATTATCATATTGTCTGAATGATATTACTTCATAGCTACCAACTATTTAGAACTTTACATTAAATTCGGCATATCCTAAAAAAAGATTGAAAAGATAAATATATTATATCAAGGCAGTGCCGGAACTCCAGTTTTTACTGTAATAACATATTTGCAATTACCAGCCTTTGTATCACCATTTTTGGCATTAAAATCTAGGATTACACCATTACCACTGGTACCACAGTCAAAGTAATTACGACCACCCCCACCTATCATAATATCATGGCCACTTCCTGCATAAAATTGATCATTTCCTTTACCGCCTACCATAAGTGTATTACCAGTTCCACCTATGAACATGTTATTTCCAAATCCACCGTAAAGTTGAGCAGTTGCGGAGCTACTTGCCATCATTACATTGTCACCTGGTCCAGCATATACCTTGCAATTACCGGGTCCACATTGTATAGACATCATTACCAGCAATACCATAAACAGAAGCATCTTGTACAGCAGCTGCAATTATAAGATCATCGCCATTGGTTCCCACAACAGGTGGACAACCTGTACCACCACCAGTACTTTGGGGAGGACAGGTAGCAACTATTAAATTTTTAGGAAGTTCAAGCCCTGCTGCAATTTGGGCTCTGGTGAGTGCAGTAATGGGGGCCTGATTTGGCGGAGTTAGAGGATTTTTTGTAACTGGCAGAGTTCTACCAAATAGATGGTTGTGATGAGTACTGGCAATTACTAAATTGGGAATTATTAAACCAGATAACAAAAATAACATAAAAAGTGTAACAGATAAATATATAGTAGACATACTTAATAACATGTTCATAGATCTTATTTATTTGCATTTCCATTAAAAATACCTATCAATAAATATACTAGAAGATAATATGATGATAAAAATTTAAACCTTTTCGCTACCGTTCGATATAGTTATTACATTTATTCTTTATAGATACAACTCAAGGTAATTATACCTACTAGAAGCATCCGATATTCAATATATTGTAAAATAGAAATCTAGTTTGTTCTATCCATACTTTTGAAATAATATGCTTCAATAAATAGATGAGGCAAGGTCACAATTGTATTTGTTCTCAATTTCATGCCAACAACAAGTTCCAAGCATTATTTTATTGCTTTGTTGCATGATTCGAAAATCAGTTAAAAATGTGATTTGTGTATGACAATATCAATTGGATTTTGACTATTTCCGTTATAACTCTATCAACAAAACGCTAACAAACAACGAATAAAATCTCTTATTTTACTATCTGTTTTGTCTAAATAGATATCATCTTATTAATCAGCGATGCTTTTAACATCATTTACTATATCATATTTTTTAGTCTACCAGAATAAACATATTCTCTACCAAACATTCGCTTTATAGACGAAAACACGGTTTCTACAATCCATCTTTTTCCATAGCTTTCGTTATCCTTCCATCTTTGCAAATCACTTTTCTGGGATATGACTGATAGGTTTCTTAAAATATGTCCTTTTTTCAATAGAACTTTAGCATTCTTTCTTACTTTAATACAAGGCAAGATTCCATTGTCTGCGGACAAATATCTGAATATATCGTTGCTATCATAAGCGCCATCACCGAATAGTTTACTTATTGCTACTGTTACAATATCAGATTTTATAATATTCTCAACCAACTCTGGTAACACCTTGCTATCATGAACATGCTCATCTGTGGCTACTTTCATGGAAAGAATTTTCTTGGTCTTTGCGTTTACAGCAACATGTATTTTCAAATATCCTTTATTCTTGTTGTTTAAATTCCATTTCTCTCTCATCCACTGAAGACCTCTGTTTGTTACTTTGATACCGGTACTATCTATTGCAATTGTGTAATACTCATCTTCAAATTCCTTACTTTTGTCATCCGTATCTTTTATCTTGAGGTCTAACTTGTTTATCCTTCTCTGCTTATTGTACTGTAATTAGGAATAGAAGGTACTTTTCCTTTAGCATGGCCTTGTGCAATCCATTCTTTAGTTTGTCTAAATGGCAAATGAAAATATGCTTTAGCATATCCAAGGAAAAGAAGAAAGGTATCAGGATAATGAAATGGTTCCTGATCCAACCTTGTCTTTATTCATCTCTTTTAATTCTGTATCCCAGTTATCAATAACATCAAATCCTATCAGTATTTCGCCACGTTTAACTAGGGATTGGTTGTAGGTGGACCAATTCATACAATTTGTTGTCAGATGTTAGCTAAATGTATTTGGAAAGTGGGAATCATGCAACAATGCATTATTTTATTAATTTTATTGGATATCCTTCTTACAGTTATGATATACCATAGTTAATAGGATAAAACAGACAAAAGTACCCTCTAGCAGATACGAATTAAAGCCACATTCATATAACGAATCTACTCCATATAATATGGATTTTAGATGTTCTATTGATAATGATCTATAGATATTCTTCTTTTGTAATATAGACGAACTACTATAAAACCGATCGATAAAAACACACAATCTCAAACCTCTTTTTGGAAGTATTTTTTTGTACCCTTCTACCGAACTAACCAGATCTATTCTCAATACCTTTTTGCTATACCCGTTCAGTTTCTTAACATTTTATCTGGATTGACTATAATATAATATATCTCTTGCATAATTACGTTTAAACAGATTTATGACTGCTATTTCATCTAGGAAATATCCATCTTTTGCTTTTATATGATAGGTTGTCCATAAAATTACTGCTTTTAGAATCATTTATAGGTATAACAGTAAAAGAATTTGAAAAGTTTTACGAGGAGATAGAATGAAAATATCCAAAAAGGAGGTACAACGGTCATCCAAAAACAAGAGAAAAGAGAAAGAAGGTATGATTAGGTAGACCCTTTAACCTACATATATGAAACAGATTTCTCATGGTTTAAAATATTCGTCTTCATATTGCTTTGTTGTATAACTCAATTTTATCGAAATTACATGATATATCCAATTTAAGTTTAGAGGGCGTTTATTCGTAATTCATATCCATTAGCAGTAATAGTAGCAGTTATATCAGATGTTAGATGTACTGCAAAATTACTTGTTGTAAATGTTTGATGTAAATTGTATCCAAAAACCCATCTTCGTTGATATGACTCCATCTTTACCTTGGATCTGCGTCATATCAGGACGATGTACTATTCCTTTTTTTAGTGAGGATCTATATCATATGACTCTCCATCTTAAAGAGGTTTCTGTCTATAGATCCCACAGAAGGAGACTACTATGCCTTCTGCAACAAACAGATATTCTATTGTCGATATCTAGTGTATCTATAGAAATTCTTTAAGTTCCCTATCAAACATACATCTACTTCTACGAACATAAGACCACAAGATACTACTAGTTTTTGGTTATACTAACAGTCTGTATTTAAAATGCATGTAAGATGTTGTTAGAATCAAGGCGATACCATGTTCGTACATAGGACATTAAATTACGATTGGAGAAAATACACATGGTCTACCCAATTTCCTTAGCATTGTGGGCCATGTAGAGAATCCGCATATACAAAACGTTAAAAAAGATAGATATCTTTATTCTATCAAAAGCATAATTAAATAAACAATTATTTTTGATATGTTTATAATGCTAGGCAGATTACATTATCATCCTGTATATGCCTTGACACTTACCAAATCATCGTTTGAAAAGATCTACAGAGATGAAGAGGATGTAAAGACAAAGGAAAGAATGTTACTTGTTCTTAACGTTGTTTATTACGGTATGGTAGCTGCTCATGTAGCCTCAGATCTTCATAGAAATCGAGCCTGGGCCTGTGTATGGCTAAAAAGATATGATAAAGAAGGCGTAGTAGGGTTAAAGAATAAACCCAGAATAGGTAGACCATCCGAGTTATCAGAAGAAGATATCTGCAGCATAAAAACAACGTTAAAAGAAAGCAATCAAGGTTGGACCACGAAACAAGCAGAAGAGTTAATCATAAAGAAAAGCGGGATAAAATATCATTATACTCATATATACCGCATCCTTCGAAAATGGGGATTTAAACAAAAGGTACCAAGAAAGGTACATGTTAATTCAGCATCCAGGGAAGAGAAAGAGAAATTCAAAAAAAGACCGAACAGATACTTGTGGATAAGCAGCAGCAGCAAGCAGCAGCAGCAGCAGGAAAGTTTCACCATAATATCCACGGACGAATCATTCTTCTTTTATGATTCTTTGGTAAGACGGGTTTGGATAGATGAAAACAAAAGACCAATAGTACGAGTGACAGGCTCGCACAAACATTCATGCATTTTTGGTGCCATAAGCATGGAAGGAAATCAGCTATTCAGACAGTATGATAACTTCAATGGAGATACATTTCTAGAATTCTTAAAGATGATTCACACCAAATTTCAAAAATGCTATCTGTTTATGGATAAAGCATCGCCTCATTATAAATCAAAAAAGGTATTAAAGTATTTTGAAGAAAACAAAGATACACTAATCCCTGTATATCTTCCAACTGCATCACCTGAGTTCATGGTTATGGAGGAGGTGTGGAATATAGCTAAACGTGATCTGCTAGTGTTAAAATACTATTCATCCTTTTCAGATTTGAAGAACAAGATATCAATCTATTTCAGAACAAAAAGATTTAATCTTAATATGGAGAACTATTTGTTAAGAGATAAAACTTTGGGATAATTTTAATCAAAATCATATTGCAGAGGTCAAATTAAAGATGGTATGCGATAGATAAAGAGAGTCTAAATTTACAAGCCTCAATTAACAAAAACTAATTAATTAAACACACCAATAAGAACAAAAGTATTAACTGTTGGTTTTATAACCCATTTGTCCAAATTTACATTTTTTACACGTATCCTTATAACCTTGATCAATTAAACCTTTTATGGTACGTTTAGAAAAATCAAATGCTTTACCGGATATATCGTTGCTATCACTGAGATTTTGATCTTCTCCATATCCTATTCTTTGTAAACGATTAATTGTAATTCGCCCATTAATTAGATCTTCAACAGCCCTCTGTTCTCCTTTGCGATTAAAACTTCGTATTTTGCTTTTCAAGTCACTATTCATTTTGTGATATATTTCTTGCTCAGAGATACCTTTTTCGTTAACCGTTTTTATTAAATCTCTGATTATATAAATATAATCAGATATCATGGCAGCAACTTTTTCATCATATTTTGATTTGTCATGATATAATATATTCTGAACTCTATTATTAATGGACTCGGGACCGTCTGGAGTTCCTTTTTCTTTAGTTGGATATAGATCTCCTATGTATATATCCAATGAAGGAATATTCTCATTTAATCCTTTAATTTTATACCAATAATCCCTATGTGCCTGCAATACTTCTCTCAATGGTGTATTACTAAGATAAAATCCATCCATAAATGGACGAGGTTGTCCGCCGTAATACGGAATATACATATTTTCATTCATGGTTTTTGCAACATCTAATTCAGGGAATTTATATCTTAAATGTGAAGACATCGTTGTAAGTAAATGTTCCATTTTTATACCATCATTATAATGTATTACGTGTTTCTCTTTGCCATCATCATCACCATATATAGACATCATTTGATTTCCCCTTTTAGCATAGCTATCAAAAGTAACAGTTGTAGCATCTTGTACATCTACTGCAACAAGAAGTAATCGTGGTTCTCCCTCGTCTGTTTTAATTGGATGTGTTTTATAATCCCAATAATTGCCTATGGTATTAGTTAATGGAGTATTATCATATCTAATCATATAGTTAAATGGATTTAAGAATTTAAAATCTGGCTGTATCATTATAGGTGATAGTACATTAGGTATTCCAAATGGAGAATAAGCAAGTTGATACCATGACCAATACCTTCTAAAAGATTCGTTTGTAGCTAGTTCACCATATTTATCTGGCCATAAAAAATAATATGGCAATAAAGATGATTGTTCTCTAATATCTTTAAAATTTTTATCAAATTCTTTAAGAATTGGATTCCATAGTTTGTTAAATTGCTCCCTAAAAAGAGATAAAAATTCTTGGGATATCTGTATAAAGTCATTTTCTAAATACCATATATCTGTAGAAACACTTTCCCAAAATTGATATAGCATATCTCACCGAACCTTTCCAAGGATTGGATTCATTTTTGTTTTGTAAAACGTGATTTACTATCAATGTTGCATTTATTGCTCCTGCAGATGTCCCTGCGACTATATCAAATAACTGTTTATTTTGTTTGTATAGACTCTTCTATTAGATTATCATATAATGCTTCGTATACTCCTACTTCATAAGCGCCGAGAGCCCCCCCGCCTTGAAATATGAGTACTCTATGTGTTGATTGTTCATCTTTATTCTTATTAATATCCTTGGATGAGTTTAACATAATATTTATTTGATATTTTCCTTATAATAACAATTTATATAAATAATGTAAAGATATTACAAAGTGCTGTTAACTTAAGCCTTTATCACCTCCTTGTTATACATATTAACAAATAATTTGATCCAATTTTTAATATGAACCAATTTACATTTCTTCTTTTTACAAGGAAAGTAATCGTCGAAGCTTTCCGTTCTATCCTTTATGTATTGCATAGTTCTTTCAATAATGCTTTTCTCATCCTTGTATAAAAAGAATGAATATGATGACCTATCTTCAAGAATTTACATGCTTGAGGATACAAGTGCCTCTATCAGTTGAAACAGTATGTTGACCATATTCATCTACAATGCTAGACAGAAAACGTTCGGATGCAACAAACATATTTCGTTCTTTTGATATACTCATTCCAAGGATTTCTTTATCTTTTGGTTCAATAATAGCGACCCAAAGCCATATGTATTCGGAACCAGCCTTAATTATAGTTTCATCTTTTTGTATACAAGAATATTCTGAAACTTTCTTTTTCTTATAGATGATGTTTTTTGAGGTGTATATTTTTGTATCCGGTTCCAAATAGAAATAAGGTGACTTCTTTTAACTATGTGCAAAAAAGATAATGCTTTTGCAACACTTCTAAATGATAATCCTAGAAAGTACAAGTACAATCCATATCCAATATATTCTGAAGGTGTTCTGTTTTTGGAGTTCATAAAAGAAATAGACATCTTTAAGCTATATGTTTTCCTTAAGAGTTCTGTAAAATGTATAATATGTTTTCCTGTAAAATAATTGTGTTTGTTTAGATACTATAACATCTTTAAGTTGCTACTCTTAACTATGACAAGCAATCAGCAATTGGACGAACATCCATAATAAAAATCATGGCAGATCGATCACAAATATTTTACAAGAGAATGTATCCTTCTGTTACACAGATCTTAAGTAACAGTTATGTAAAAGGGCTCTGTTAACTTAAGGAAAAACCTATAGCTTTAGAATGACCATATATTGTATGTCTGCTAGAAATAGAACATCCTCAAAAATTATTGGATATGGATTACATTTGTATTTTTAGGTTTATCGTTTAGAAACACTTCCAAAGCGTTATCATTTTTACACATAATAAAAATAAGCCATGTCTCAATCTGGCACTGGATTCAAAAGTACAAGCCAAAGAGATTTTCTCACAAGAAAGAAATTAAAGAATACTCTTGTATACAAAAAGATGAAACAGCTATAAAGGCAGGTTCTGAATTAATATGGCTTTGGGTTGTTATTGAACCAAAGTATAAAGAAATCCTTGCAGTCGATATATCAAAAGAACGAAAACATGTTTGTGGTAGCCGAACGATTTCTGTCTCATGTGGTAAACAAGTATGGAATACATTCTGTTTCATCAGACAGGGTGGTACATGGTATCCACAAGCTTGCAGGTTCTTGAAAATAAATCATCATCTTCATTCTTCTTTTGAAAAAAGTGTTATTGAAAGGACAATGCAGTACATAAAAGATAGAACTGAAAGCTTTGATGATTACTTTCCTTGTAAAAAGAACAAGTGTAAATTAAATCATGTAAAACAATGGATTAAGTCTATTCGTTTATCAACATAATAAAGAAATAATATCTTAAGTTAACAGTTGTGTAAAAGGTATGGTATGTTTTTCTGTAAAATTAATGGTGATTGTTTAGATATCGTAATACCTTTAGCTTGCCACTCTTTAGTAATACTATGAGGGATACATTCCTCAGAATACTTACCATTGATGAAAAGAATATTTTACACCTGATGCTTGAAGATGCAAAATCAGGATATAGAGCCAAGATAATCCTGCTCAAAGATGAAGGATATACAGTCCCTGAAATAAGAAAGATAACAAATCATCATGATAACAACATAAGAAAATGGGTACATCGATTCAATGAAAAAGGAATTGATGGCATTATATCAAAAAAGCATAGTCATAAACAATACAAGTTTAATGATGATATAGAAAAAAAGATTGTTGATATAACATCATCAAATCCACGATCTTATGGTTTGGGATTTTCTACTTGGTCATTACGTGTACTGGCAGGCTTTCTTATGTATGATCTAAAGATGGTGGATAAAATAAGCCATTCAGAAATAAGAAATATCTTTTAAAGCATAGAATAAAATGGAGAAAATCTAAAACCGTTTTATCAAATAAAAGAATCAATGATCCAGAATATACTTTGAAAAAAAGTACATCCAACAACTAAGGTACAACACACCTTCAGATTCTGTATTATTGTATGTAGATGAGAAAGGACCAATAACAGCAAAGACTCATGGTGGTACATCATGGTCATCGGTACAGGTAAAGGTTGAGAAGGCTCAAAAGATAAAAGGGCTGCTAAATGTGTTTGGTGCCTATGATTACACAAATGATAAGATACATGTACATTGTTATAAAAATAAGACAGGAAAACAATTTGTTGATTTTCTAAAAAGAGTAGATAAAAGATATGACAAGAATATCCAAAATATCTTTCTTGTATTGATAATCTTTCAGCGCATAAATCAAAGATGGTAAAGAAGAAATATCCAAATGTTGTCCAAGAATAAAATTTGTATTTCTGCCGGTAAGATCTCCAGAACTCAACCTAATTGAAGTAAGATGGTCCATGGTTACAAAGACAGACAATTAACAATTCTACATTCAAAGATGAGCAAGAAATAGGACAAGCCGTTAGCAAGTGGAAGAATATTTATAATAAAAATCATGGCAAAGCAATCACAAATATTTTACAAGA
>CAWISD010000025.1:0-53966 GCA_963838615.1 uncultured Nitrososphaeraceae archaeon | reverse complement strand
TGGAAAAAAATTGTGTAAAAGGAAAAAAATTAATGAACACTGGTCAAGCCTGTTAAAGTTTTTCCGCTGTCAAGTAGTTTTTGGAATTCCTCAGGAGTACATGAAACAATTTTATCTTTTCCAGATACGCATATGGCATTTGGATTTCCTTTACAGGAGTTACCTAATGAACCAGCAGCAACACATTGCGCACTTTGTTGATTTGATTGGGATTGGCCTATTCCTTGGTTTGCAGAGTTGACTCCTCCACTTATATGTTTACCTGTTCCTCCACCAGCTGTTTTACCAGCAGTGTTGCTTCCAGTGTTAGATTGGCCTTGAGTAGCAACATTGTTTTAAGAGGCATCCAAATCTCCAGCGGTTACACATTGTGCACTTTGTTGATTTGATTGGGATTGGCCTATTCCTTGGTTTGCAGAGTTGACTCCTCCACTAGCATGTTTACCTGTTCCTCCACCAGCTGTTTTGACCAGCAGTGTTGCTTCCAGTGTTAGATTGGCCTTGAACACTTGTATTGTTGCATGAACCACCTATCGAACTACCGGATACACATTGTGCACTTTGTTGATTTGATTGGGATTGGCCTATTCCTTGGTTTGCAGAGTTGACTCCTCCACTAGCATGTTTACCTGTTCCTCCACCAGCTGTTTGACCAGCAGTGTTGCTTCCAGTGTTAGATTGGCCTTGAACACTTGTATTGTTGCATGAACCACCTATCGAACTACCGGATACACATTGTGCACTTTGTTGATTTGATTGGGATTGGCCTATTCCTTGGTTTGCAGAGTTGACTCCTCCACTAGCATGTTTACCTGTTCCTCCACGGGCTGTTTGACCAGCAGTGTTGCTTCCAGTGTTAGATTGGCCTTGAACACTTGTATTGATAGGCTGGACCAGTAAGAGACTCCAGCAATGCATGCTGCATTTTGTGCATTAGATTGTGCTTGGGTTATAGCCTGATTTGCAGAGTTGACTCCTCCACTAGCATGTTTACCTGTTCCTCCACTAGCATGTTTACCTGTTCCTCCACCAGCTGTTTGACCAGCAGTGTTGCTTCCAGTGTTAGATTGGCCTTGAACACTTGTATTGTTACAGGCTGGACCAGTAAGAGCTCCAGCAATGCATGCTGCATTTTGTGCATTAGATTGTGCTTGGGTTATAGCCTGATTTGCAGAGTTGACTCCTCCACTAGCATGTTTACCTGTTCCTCCACCAGCTGTTTGACCAGCAGTGTTGCTTCCAGTGTTAGATTGGCCTTGAACACTTGTATTGTTACAGGCTGGACCAGTAGAGCTCCCAGAAAGGCATAGAGCATTTTGTGCACTAGACTTTCGCTTGGCTTATAGTATGAATTGCAGAGTTAAAGTCGTCTTGAGCAAAAATATTACTACTAACACATAAAGGAGCTAAAATTAACGTACTTATCATAAAAATTGATAATATTGTATTAATTTTATTATTCTTAATGTTTATATAATATTCCATTATCAGTATAAGTAATGATGTATATATTTTTCTTGTGGTAATATATCTAGATTCAATCAAGTAATTTAATAGAATTTATGCAATAGATACCAATTAAAGTACATAAATTTACATTTTAATTTAACATTCTGTTTAATGTACAAAGGTTTATAGAAATTTAAAATACAGTCGATCTATTTACCATTTAACCGAAGATGGTCACAATTTCAAATTATTCATCTTTATCTGATTATCATACCCGATAGTTCCAAGCATATATTTTATTGATTTTGGATTGGATTTTTCTGTTTTACAATTGTAATATATTATCGAATATAATACATCTCTTGCATAATTAGAAGAGTACCAAAATTTTATAATTTCTCAGTAATTTTTTATAATATTATATTTTAATTCGCGCTTTACGATTGAGTTATGTCTACCTTTTAGAAAGTTTTCTAATGGTGCTAATTATGCAAGAAATGTAGTGATAATACGATGCCAGGCCCTGTAAAGGCAATAGATCAAATTCTTTGTTATAACGAAATGCAAATAAATTAAACCATTGGTGTACATGCGTTAAATTGCATTTCTTCTTTTTTGCAAGGAAAATAATCATCAAAACATCTGTTCTATCTTTTTGATTTAATGAATTGTTCTTTCAATAATGCTTTTCTCATCCTTGTATACAAAAGAATGTAGATGATGATCGAGTTTTAAGAAACTACAGGCTTGCTGAGGATACTATGTACTCCATCTGTGGAAACTGGCTGTCGACCATGTTTCTCGACGATATCAGATAGAAAATGTTCTGCTACCACAAAAACATATTTTTCGCTCTTTTGATACGCTCATCCCGGGGATTTCTTTGTTCTTAGGTTCGATAGCAACCCATATCCAGAAGTATTCTGACCCAACTTTAATTATAGTTTCATCTTTTTGTATACAAGAATACTCAGAGATTTTCTTTTTCTTTGAGGATATTTTCTGAGGATTATATTTTTATATCCAGTTCCAGATGGAAACATGATTTCGTTTGATAAAATGCGAAGATAGTCTTTCAGATGATCTTCTTAAAGAAAGCCCTGAAAAATAAAAATACAAACCACATTGTATGTATTCCGAAAGTGTTCTATTTCTGGAGTTCATAAAGGAGATGAAACACCTTTGAGCTATAGATTTATCGTTAAGTGAACAGAGCCATTAGAAATAATAGTATGTATATATCCATTAAGCATTTGCTAGTAGTAGCCATGGGATGAAATAGTATATCCTATTTTGCTATCCTTATCCAAGGGGACATGACAATAATACAAGGTTTACCTGGTAAAATGGATTTGTTATGAGAAGTGAATATGAAGCATCAGTATTAAATTACAAGGCATATCGATAAAGAGTATATGGATGGTGGAGTTTATAATTGGATTTATTTGATTTCAGTAATCCAGCCTAATTATCATATTTAGAGGATAAAACATAGAGGATAATCCACAATCAGAATGATTTTATGGGTTTATCTACCTTCCGATGAGGATAAACATGTACTGCTTGGAATCGAGTAAATGTTACTTCAAATGTCAAAAAATTATAAAGGTCTATGAGATTTCGGATTTTAAATAGATAATGGATTGTTAATGCCGATATTAATAGACCAACAAACCGAGATCTATAGTATAAAATCATGAATAACATGACTCCATTGTTCCAAAAACGATTGATGAAATTGACATCCTCCTCACAATAATCCATAACCATGAATAAAGTAATCTTTATTCCCTACTTCATTAAATTGCAGTAAATCTTGCGTCTTTCCTTTACATGACCTTATAAATTCGAAATCCAGTATTGATATTATATGGGAAATTAATTCCAGTTTTGTGCCTCTTGTATCTTTTCTCTAGTTATTAGATAGCAAATAACTGTATCCAATAAAATATAGCCAAGATGGCTTGTATGGCAAGTGGATGGGCATAATTTTGGCTTTTAAATCCTGCTCTGTTTGAATATTATGATAACATTTGAAAGTATCTTCAAGTCACTAGGGTTTATCTGCCTTAACAGATTATTATCTTGTTTTGCTTTTTAACAAGTTAATCTCTAGCAGGTCTTTTCATTGTCTCCATGTGAAAATAAGGCTTACAAAATGACAAGTTTATGTAATTTAAGGAGGTTATTTTAAACATTTATTGTTGAGAGAGAAGATTATATCTGGATTGTTGTTGTTGCATGCATATATGTGATAGACTTGTACTCTTTTTGTATGGACTTTCCAACCTTTCAGCCTTCTAATTTTGGTGCGTATATGCAGCATATGGTGGAATATTTGTGGTGATGGCAATATCCACGTGGAGTCATAGCTGAACACAGAGGAATATTGAAGTTGATTTTCAGCAAGAAAGATCGCCGACTGCTAGGGGTACATTGCTTCGGAGACATAGCTCCAGAATAGTCGGCATAGGACAGATGGTTATACATTTCAACGGAACGATTAACACTTTCCTACAGGTGACGCTTAACACTCCAACCTACACGTATGCCTACAAGTATGCGGCTATAGACGCAATCCGAAAACTAGACAACTTCAAAAACAAAAGCATTGAAGATTTCTAAATGAGCACAATCAGTTTACAATAATGATTAGCCATGTGTTTACATAACTCTTAACTCAAGAGCCTTTTTATAGATGTGATTAAATTCACAATTCAACCATGTCTGATGACATTGAAAATGTTCTAATACTTCAAGGAGGAGGTTCTTTAGGCGCCTTTGGGTGCGGTGTATATAAGGCACTAGCAAAAAGCAATATAAAAATCGATATTATTGCTGGAACATCCATAGGCGGGCTAAATGCTTCGATAATAGCTGGCAGTAAGGAAGATCATCCTGAAAAAGCACTAGAACAATACTGGCTAGAATTAGCTGAGGGTAGTGGCAATAATGATATGAACTTTAATTTTCCTTTTTTACAAGAGAGGCCACCATTATCATCATATCCTTCTTTTTCTGAATATCAAACACCACCGATAGCATCTACCACTACCTCAATAGATCAGTCGGAAATCACACATATATCGCAAATCAAATCAATGATATCATTCTATAGTTCTGCAACCTATGGAAATAAAAAAGTCTTTATGCCTAGATGGATACCAGAATATTCATTTACAGATCCTCAGTATTATGCACCATACAAATGGACCTATCTATATGATCACTCGCCTCTCATAAAGACTTTGGAAAAGTATGTTGACTTTAACAAACTGCAACCAAACGGTAAGCCTAACTCACGTCTGATAATAACTGCAGTTAATGTCTTGACTGCAGAACCACTAATTTTTGATAGTTCTAAACAACAAATAACTTCAAAACACATACTGGCAACAACTGGATATCCAACATACTATTTTCAATGGGTAGAAGTAGAAAAAGGAGTATATGCTTGGGATGGTAGTTTACTAAGCAACACCCCATTAAGAGAAGTAATAGAAGCCTCACCAGTTAAAGATAAACGAATCTTTTTAGTTGAAAATTATCCAAAAAATATTGATAAACTACCAGATAACATACATGAGGTACAGCATAGGTCAAGAGATATCATGTTTAGTGATAAAACTCTGCACAGCGTACAAATGTCTAAAGTATTTACTTACTATCTTAGATTTATCGATGAACTTTACCACATGGTTCAAGATCGTCTTGATTTAGAAAATAAAGAAGACAAGACCAAGTTTGAAAAGATTAAATCAAAATATAAGAGATTAGTAGAAGAGCACAGAGCAGAAATAAAAAATATATTTTATATAACCAGGGACGAGAGGATTCCCTCACTTTATGAGAATGCAGATTTTTCAATAGATACGATAAAATCTTCAATCAAAGATGGAGAATTGAAGACTATAAACATACTAAAAGACAAAGGTTTCATTTAGGCTAGACAATAGATGACGAAACTCACCAACTTACATCAACTTTTTACAATAAGAAATATTATCTACCGTAATTTCTGTTATACCTCTTATTTTTATACCTCTTTTTTTAAGAGAGACGTAACTATTCCATATTGGCTCAGATAATACATTAATAGCGTGGCCGTCTTTATCCACAATAACTTCCATACTATTCTTCGTCCCTGAAAAGGTCTCTAATGTATTTTTGATAATGCTATCATTGCCGTATAACACTTCTGTCTTTTCGGGTTCTGGTATTTCACTATCTGTAAAAACCATTAGGGATTATAGATTTTTAATTTGCTTGTATATAAGCAGAATAGTAAAAATATTAGAATAAATAGTTGTTAACTTTAAATCTATAATATTGTTACTAAAAATAATAACTGGTTCGATGGGATTAAGCCCCGTATGGTATAAGGGTTCGGTGGGAAAGACTCGCAGATCTGTGAATAATTCGACCTCTATTAATTCAAGATAAATTCAAACCATGCAGTCATGGTTTTTTTATAATCTTAAACGTTCCGTTAAACACGGTAAACCTAAATTCATAGTTTTCTTTGAATGCATCTTTAAAGTCTTCTAACAGACTTACAATGTCTTACAGATAATTGCTTTCAAGTTTCAAATCAAACGTCTTGAAAGAAATCATTTTAACATACACAAAGAGATCGGAACTTTAAACATTAACACGCGGGTTAAAATCCCGCACTTCGCACCTTTCGAATTTTGATTTGATTTTTTACTCATAGATAAAAAATAGATACCGAAAACTTGTACATATTCAGGTTTTCTGTAGCCATTCTGGTTTTGAAGAACCACGTGGAACTAGCACCGTTCGGAATGAGCCAGGCGTTCGAGACATTACCACTTGTTCGGTAACTCCTTGATACAGACCTAAGGGCGTCTCGATACTGTAAATCAGGTCTAGGGTAACATACTTGTGTTCATCCGACGAACCAGCATGTTTGCATGCTTGGGTTTTTTTGTAATTCTTGTAAAAGTTAACAATAAAAACCTTAAATAATTCAAAAACGTTTAAATAGACATGAAAATATTATATGGAATTTTTGTATATTTGTCTTTAGTAATAATTAGAACTTTTATGACAAACGGGATTACAAGTAATTTTTTTACTAATGTAACAGCGAGATCATAACAATTTCATGGTAAACCAACCAAAGACATTCATAAGACAATTGCTATCAGAGAGGTATAATTATGTTGAGCTCCAATCAGTTAAAAGTAAGTGATATACAAGCGACAATCTTACGTCCTCGTCCGTCACCTTACAAAGGAGAATACGGTGTGTTATTCGTATAGACGAGGCAGCACAGGGACGAGAGATGCTGCGCCGCATTATACCATACATGACGCCTCAGATGAGTGGTGGACGCCAAGTATCCCAGCCTGGTTAGGTATAGTCTTTTACCTATCAAGGACTCGAGGCCCTTGGACTACCGAAGGTATCTTTGGATAGACTTTTTCCTGAAGAATTCCGTCATGGCATGGTAGCGCGAGCAGAAATTCTAAAGGAAAATGACTTATTATAGATGTATCCAATTTGTATAACATAATATGAATCTGAAAATTAGTCAAATTTATTGCCAATTTCCATAAGGAGCATTGCTCGTCGCAAATCCAAAAGAAGTAGTTGAAAAGATTACTTTGCACAGCAAAACTTTGCACAGCAAATCCCTTGGCGGCATCTCCCGTATTACATTTATGATGAATCCAGCCTCTCTATCTCATATAAAGATCGATTAGTCCAGGCTATCAAATTAATAGGAACTAGGGTTGCTTCTGCACTTCGCAAGGAGATAGGTTGAAAGATATCGATTTATGGTAAATTTGTAATATGCCCTTTTGACTTTTGACGGCAGACCAACCGTTTAGATGAGACTACTGGTAATAGTAGTGATGGTCATTCAAGCATCAACTTATAACCCTTACAGATGCTAGATGGATAATAGCATTCTAATTTTGTGATCACAACTATTGATGATCATCAATTAATAAAAGAGAAAATTCTGAATTATTATTATTGAGCGATGACCCTACTACCAATAAATCCACGAATAGATGGGCTTTGGGCTCTTACAACGAAATAGCCTTATTCCTGCTTCCTGTTTCTGCCCACCTTGTGCGATTGTGCAATATCTCTTATACCGATAGTGTGCTGGATGTAGCTGTGGCACCGGTAATACAGCTATAACTGCTAAGAGGCTAGCAAATGCTAAAGTAGTAGGTATAGATTTCACACCTGAGCTTTGGCTCAAGCAAAGGAGGAAGCATCCTTGGCAGAAGCAAAGGATATAGAATGGAAAGAAGGCAATGTAGAAGATCTTCCCTTCGAAGATGAATCTTTTGATGTGGTATTATCAAGCTTTGGACATATGTTTGCTCCTCATCCAGAAGTAGCTATAAAAGAAATGCTACGAGTTACAAAAAGTGGTGGAGGAGGCCGTATTGCATTTGCAACGTGGCCTGCCGAACTAGCAAATGGTAGGCTATTTGAAGCGATTGCAAAACACATGCCTAATTCTTCTGCTGGTAATGAACCATATCCACCGCCACCCTCTCCAACTCTATGGGGAATCCCTGAGGTCATTCAGAAACGCCTTGGCAATAGCAAAGTCAAAAATATTCACTTTGAGCGTGGAGCAATAAATAAACCCATTGTAAGCCCTAATCACTGGTGGAAAATGTCTAGTAATACATCCGGCTCGTTAATACATGCTATCCAAATACTCAAAGAGCCTCAAAAGATTGAATCACTTCGTAATGACGTCTTGGAGGCTATTGCACCTTATATTCAGGATAACGTATTGAGGCTCGATTACCTTATTACAGTGGCTATAAAGGCATAAAATGTAGGAAAATTGCTCAACAATTTCTTTATTGGTAATCCCGCTACTAAAACCAGTAAATGAGGAATTCCCCCATAATTCTGCAATATAAACGTGTAAGGAGATACATACGTATGAACAAGGTAACACTCGCAGATTTCAGTTTTTGCAGCAACCATCGATGCTTCTATCGGTGGATCGATACTGTTCATCTGTTGTCTAACGCGTGACTGCGGCAGTGGAAAATACCTCCCGATGCGCAGTTACATACTCTCTAACACTCATACTTGGTTTTCCGGTTAACTTCTGCACGTCCGACGTCAACCGATCGTAGCGATTCTCCGCGATCAGCTTAGCCATAGCGGAAACGTGGTGAAAATTGTATTGAGGTAAATTGAGTGGCAATAATTCTTCCTTCAGCCACTTGTCGTATGACATGTCCACATATTTCACTGGGCAATTTAGTGCGATTGTGTATTCCTTTGCGATCTCATTCATGTGTTCTGATCGAGGACCAGTCAGTTCATAGATCTTCCCTCGGTGACCGGCGGGATCTTCCAAAATTGTGGAAACAACTCTTGCCACATCGCTAGCGGAAATTGGCGATATTCGCGCCGAGCCAAATGGCAATCTAATTGTCCCATCTTTGGCGATTGATGAGGCCGCCATGCTAGAGAAAAAAGGTTCCAGGAAGATCGTCGACCTCACATGTACTACAGGCACTCCAGACCAGTTAAGGACTTGCTCGCCTAGCCAATGTTGTTGCTGCTGAGGTGATTCGGTCATTTCTGTTAGAGTCATCTGCGAAACTGTCATTTGCGAGATGTTCACGAGAATCTCAAAGTCGGGAATTTCTTTTACTGCAGCCGCTGCAATAGTCGTAGCTTGAAGATATGGAGGGAAGACACTAATGCCAAAATACATCCGCTTGCAACCGCGCAATGCTCTTACTACGTCAGCACCATTTGTGAGGTCGGCGACGACAAGTTCGGCTCCCATTTCGCTCAATACTTGGGATCGTTCGTCGAGGCGGTGTACAAGCGCTCTGACTTGAAGATCGCGCTCTCGAAGAAGTTTGACGACACCTTTCCCTACGGAACCAACATTTCCGGCGGCTCCAGTAACAAGGATAGGTGTGTTGTTCGACATGGCTATTCCTGTAATGTAATTAGATATAAATATATGAGCCATATATAGAGACGTTTGTTCTCACAATACGATTGAATTATGACCAAGCCTCAATTAATTTAAATAATAAATTCATTTAATAATTAAAATATTAAACAATGATCATCTATTGCTCATACCAGATAGATAGATAGGTCATGATTCCATAATTAATCTATATTTAGTTACTCTAAATTACTCCCTTTGCTTTAACGTCTTTAATTCCTTGCTATGATAATCTATAAATATATTCAATAATAATACAATAAACTAGAAAAAAGAACAATAACAAAAAAGGTTATATCTTGCTCCCAGATTGACAATATTAACAAAAAGGTAATTGCAAATGAACGCTTCTAGCAAACTTAAAGTTAATGATAGGCAGGATTTTGGTACCCTTATAGTAGTAGAGGGTATAGATGGTTCAGGAAAATCAACTCAAATACATTTACTCGATAGATGGCTAAGATCAAAAGGCTATAATGTTTTTTTTACCGAGTGGAATTCTTCAGATTCTGTAAAAGAAATTACATCCAAAGGTAAAAAAAAAGCCATTTTAACACCTACAACTTTTTCTCTACTTCATGCAACAGATTTTGCAGATCGATACGAGAGAAATATATATCCATTACTAAGAGCAGGATACATCGTCCTTGCAGACAGATACATCTATACTGCATTAGCTAGAGATATTGTAAGAGGTTGTGATAAAGAATGGGTAGAAAATATATACGATTATGCAATTAAACCCGATATTATTTTTTATTATAAAGTGCCAACTGAAATAGCTGTTAATAGAATCATTTCGGGTAGACCAAAACTAAAATACTACGAAGCGGGAATGGATTTAAAATTAAGCAAAGATGAGCTTGAGAGCTATAGAATGTTTCAAGGTATGATCATTGATCAATACGAACTAATGAGTAGTTCCGAAAACTTTACAGTAATTGATGGTACAATGGATATTGAAGAACAACAAGATATAGCAAGAAAACATGTTTTAGAAATTCTTGAATCCAAAAGAATATTAAAATAATCTTTTTAGAAAATAATGAATTATAATGACGGTGGAAAATATTGACACTAAAAAACCAAATTGAAAAAAGAAATAAGATAAAATTTATAGATTCAGGTATAAAATATCTTCAAGATGTAGAGTTAAAAGGATCTTTTATTGTAATAGAAGGCCCGGATGCATCGGGAAGAAGTACACAGATTGAAAAAATAACAACAAAACTTGAAGCGGATGGACACGCAGTAGTAAATGCGGGTATAAGAAGATCAGAATCTTATTTCTAAAGGCATTATAGAAGCAAAAAGAAATTTTGTTTTAGGAAAAAGAACAATGGCTCTTTATTATGCTGCAGATTTTGCGGATCAATTAGAAAAAAAAATCATTCCAGCGTTAAAGGCAGGTTTTATTGTGATTTCAGATAGATATATTTATACACTCATAGCAAGGAGTTCTGTTAGAGGAATAAATAAAAATTGGCTGCACAGTTTATTTAGTTTTGCCATCAAACCAGATTTGGTATTTTATCTAGATGTTGATTCATATAATTTAATTCATAGAGTATTTCAAAAAAACAATTCTCTTGATTACTATGAATCAGGATTAGATCTCGGAATTTCAAATGATATTTTTGATTCTTTTATAAAATATCAATACATACTAAAAAAAGAATTTGAAAAGATGAGATCGACATATGGTTTAATTAATATCGATGGAAATAAAAATATAGAAGAAATATACCAACAAATTCAATCAAAAATAGATAACTTTTTGAATTTGTAGATCAATAACCTAAAAAGATAAACCTACTATATCGTAAAATGTGAAAAATAGCGCTGAGAGGTACAAACTACTTTTGCTACTGTAACTATCTCAAAACATTTACTGATGATATTTTTTTATACAATGTTGTATATGTATAATTGATCATTAGATGATGCAAAGAAATGATCATGAATCATCTATGAACAGAAGATAAAAAAACAGCAGGAGCAATTGCCATACTACAATCAACATCATCAACAACAGATTTTATCATTAAACGACATCTCTCCTACATGGGCATTACGGCTAAAAGAGAAACGATCACCTCTGTTTCTAATATCATTAACAAGACTACAATGGCTATTTGAAATTATTAATCCAAAAAAATGTGTAGTAGCAGAAGCACATGGTTTTTCATCATCATATACGAATAACTGCGCAGAATGTGCTAGAGTGGGTAACAAATTCTCATTGTACTTTGCCCTATACCTTCCCAAAAAGCTTAAAGAGAATCAACAGAGATTAGTCAAACATTGGAATGAAAAACATTTATAGATATAATACGATTAGTCAAGGCATTACCTGTCTATAAGATCTATATAGCTGCCGTCCATATTTCATCTTTATTTTATTTGAATTCCGTAACATTAGAAAATGGTTTTTATATAATTTAAATTTGAATTTAACTTATCTGAAATATTATATCTTTCTATTCAATAAGTAGACAAAATATAAAAACAATGAAAACAATGTTTTCTCTCATGGATGTTAACTGGAATGACAACAATTATGATGATAAATATCCATACCAAATTATTCTTAACCTTTATGAATCAAATATATCACCAGATGTTATTGCATCCCAATTAGATATTAGTCAAGATGATGTTATCAATACAATAAAAAATATTCAGTCAGACAATAAAAATAAAGAAAAATCTATTATTGATGCTTCTTCAAGTCCAAAACATGAGATGATAAATTCAATTTCTAATTTTGATGTAGAAAATTCGATGATAGATATACAAAAAAGAATATGGACTAAATTAAAAGCAAAGCCCATTTTCGATATTCCAATAAAAAACACTCATGAACTATTAGAAAAAGTTGTTAATACAGATATATTTCTTGTAATCTTATATGTCGATTTAGTGAGTTCAACAAAGTTATCAATGAATTTACCTCTAAAAAGACTAGTTCCGATAATACAAGCATTTACGCAAGAAATGTCTTTGATTATAGACGCATATGGAGGATATGTCTTTAAATATATAGGTGATGGCATATTGTCTTTCTTTTTTGCAGAAAAAGATAACTTGTATTTACCTTGTATTAAAGCAATAAACTGCGGATATTCTATGATAAAGGTTATAGAAAAAGGAATAAATACTATTTTGGATGAAAATGGATATCCTGAATTAAAAGTAAGAGTCGGTATTGATGTTGGTGAAAATGCAGTTGTTCAATATGATGTAAGAACAAATAGCAATAAAATTATCAAAGAAAAGAACATTAGCAGAAATAATTCTAGAAATATTAGCAACAAAACATATAGAGATAAACAAAACAGTTGAACTAAACAAACCACAGTTGGACATCTTAGGTTATACCATTAATACAGCATCAAAAATGACTCAATTTGCAAAATCAAATCAAATTATTATAGGAGATGCAGTGTTTGACAAACTAGATACAGATAAGAAAAAGAATTTTAAGAAAATACATATTGCTAATGAATCTTGGAATTATATAGATAATTCAAATGGAAATGTGGCTCTGTTCACTTAAGACATAATTCTCTGTTATGATAATCTACAAAAAGATTAAGCCAATTCTTTACATTTTCTAATTTACATGTCTTCTTTCTACAAGGAAAGTAATCATCGAAGCATTCATTGTTCTGTCTTTAATATACTGCATAGTTCTTTCAATGATGCTTTTCTCATACTCCATATACAAAAAAATGAATATGATGAGTTAGTTTCAGGAATCTACATGCTTGCTGAGGATACCGTGCCTCCATTTCTGTGGAAACCGGATGTTCTCCATGTTCTTCTACAACATCTGAAATAAATCGTTCAATAGCAACAAACATATTTTGTTCTTTTGATATACTCGTCCCGAGGATTTCTTTGCTTTCAGGTTCGAGAGTAGCAATCTCACCATATACAAATACATTCTGATCCAACTTTAATTACATTTTCATCTTTTTGTATACAAGAATACTCAGAGAGATTTTCTTTTTCTTAGAGAGGATATTTTTTGAGGATTATATTTTTGTATCCAATTCCATATGGATACATGACTTCTTTTGATAAAGCAATCTGCTGATAGTCCTACTATCCGCTGCTTTTCTTAAAGACAAACCTGAAAAATAAAAATCAAGACCATGGCCAATATACTCTGAGGGTGTTCTGCTGTTTCTGAAAATCACAAATGAAATAGAACACCTTCAAGTATAGGCTTTACTTAAGTGAACAGAGCCAGAAATCTATATGGATTATATGGTAATAAATAAATAAGATAATATATGCAAATTTTATCAATAATAATTCATACATATTAATATATGACTAATAATTCAAAATAATTTTGATAGATCAATTTTTGGTTTAGGAAATTCTAACTTCATATTCTCAAGTGTAGTGATAATAATTTTTGCCACTGCAAAATTTCTAAACCATTTAAAATTGGATGGAATTATGTACCATGGTATATTTTCAGAACTGCATTTACTTAACATCTCTTCATATGCTATAGTATATTGATTCCACAAGTTACGCTCAATTATATCACTTTCTGAAAACTTCCATTGTTTCCTAGGGTCTCTGATCCTTTTTTCAAGTCTTTTCTTTTGTTCATCTTTGCTAATATGCAAAAATATTTTAATAATTTTAATATTATTTTCAAATAAATAATTCTCAAAATCATTGATTTGATTGTACCTTTTTGCACAGATATCATCAGTTATTAATTTATTTACTTTTACTATCAAAACTTCCTCATAATGGGAGCGATTAAATATCACAATTTCTCCTTTTGCAGGAGTTGATTTGTGGAAACGCCATAGGTAGTCATGAGATATCTCATCCTCATTAGGTTTCTTAAATGAATTAACTTTGCAACTCTGTGGATTAAAAGCATTCATGGCATGTCTAATGGTACCATCTTTCCCTGAAGTATCCATCCCTTGAAGAATTATTAGTAATGCTTGACTTTTGTCTGCAAAGAGTCTGTATTGTAGATCGGATATTTGATTAGGAAGCTCGCTCTTTAATAGATCTTCTGCATAATCTTTGTCAATTTCTCCAGTGAAATTGGGATCCCAATTGCTTAATTTTATTTGAGTATCAGGACTAACTACGAAATTACTTACAAGATCTGTTTTCATATAACGGTCTATTAGAAGATATAAACAATCGAATTAAAATTGTTACTAAGGATCATTCTTAAATATATTAAGAGCCTATCCCAAAATTACCTTTCTATACATGATGATACTACACGATAGACTGCATCACCAGCCCAAGATAATTCTCTATTGCTTTCTTCTCATATCTTGTAAACAGTTTTTCTAAATCGGTTATGCCATCACGAATTCGTTCTTTCTACAACCCATCTGTTATTTCTTGCTGCAGAATATTTATTTTTATATACGGTCTCTTTAACCTATTTTTCTTTACTTTATACTTGATAGAATATACATATAGTCTTTATAACATTTATCATTTAATACATTTTATCTAAAGTTTATTATGGATAATCCTAAATAAATTAAACTTGCAAGAATTTGATCTTATAGTTATTGGTGGAGGATCAGGCCTTGATATTGCTAATGCAGTTGCATTCCATTATGGTCTCAAAGTAGCAATTATTGAAAAGGATAGACTTGGTGGAACCTGCCTCAATAGAGGCTGTATACCATCAAAATTACTAATACATAGCGCTAATGTAGCTGAAACAATAAAACGTGCAGAGTTATTCGGTATAAAAGTCAAAGAATTTTCTGTAGATTTTCAGAAAATAATGACAAGAGTAAATGGAATTACTGATTCTGATTCAGATAATATAAAAAATAATCTAATGCAATCAGAAAATCCAAAGCTCTTTACCAAGGAGTGCAAATTTGTTGGAGAGAAAAAAATTGCATTTGAAAAAAAAGAGAAAGAAAATAGCAATGATAAGGATAATGATTATAATACAGAGGAAATCATTACTGCCGATAAAATCCTGATTGCCACTGGAACTAGACCGCATATTCCAAAAATAAAGGGTCTTGAAGCGACAGAATTTATAACAAGCAATGAAGCATTACGCCTCAAAATACAACCCAAAATTCTTACATTTATTGGTGGAGGATATATTGCATGCGAGCTGGCACACTTTTTTGGTAGTCTTGGAACCAAAATTAATATAATTCAAAGAAACAATCTTTTGATTTCTAATGAAGATAAAGAGATAGCAGAAAGATTTACTCAAGTTTTTAGTAAAAAATATAAGATATATTTAGGATACAATCCAGAATCGGTTTCCAAAGTTAAAGACACCAAAGATGGAATTGAAACATTTCATATCATTGCAAAAAATGCTGATGGAGAAACTATCAAAGTGGAATCAGATCAATTAATTGTTGCTACGGGAAGAATTCCTAATACCTCTTTTCTTAATTTAGAAAAAACCGGCGTAAAGGTCAACGAAAAAGGTTTCATTATGGTGGATGAATACCTTGAAACAACAAAGAAAGGTATATTTGCATTAGGAGATGTTGTTGGCCGGTATCAATTTAAACACAATTCAAATCTTGAAGCTAAATATGCTTTTGGCAATATTTTGCACCCTAACAAAAAACAATCGGTAGATTATACTGCAATGCCGCATGCAATCTTTAGTTCACCACAAGTTGCAGGTGTTGGTTTTACAGAACAAGAACTACAAAAGAAAGGTATTGATTATCTAAAGTCTATATATCCATATATTCAAACAGGAATGGGCAAAGCAATAGAAGATAGAGATGGTTTTGTTAAATTTCTTGTTAATAAAAATAATAGAAAAATTTTAGGAAGTCACATTATTGGAACCGATGCATCTACTTTAATCCATGAAGTTTTGGTGTCTATGAGGACTGGTGATGGCACAATAGATAACATTACAGATACTATTCACATTCATCCTGCACTTTCAGAGGTGATTGCAAGGGCTGCTGATAACATATAAAATAAAATCGAGAATATTTGATGTTTAACAAATTACCAATTCTATCCCTAATACTAGAGACTGTTCTTTCTATGAGGTATTCCTTAGACGAAGACAGTAATGATACTTTATATTTAAAAAATTAAAAAAAATATGCAAGCCTATTGGTATCAGGTACCTATATCACAAATAGTAATAAGATGTATTTAGCTATATACTTTTTCTTATAATGAGTAGAGAATATTAATCTAATATTTATCTTTTATAAAAAAATAAAAATTAAAATCTAATTTGCCTCCAGCTCTTTAATTTTTTCTGATACTCCTTGAGATTCTCTTTCAAGGTCTTTTTGATACTCTTTTAATATTTCTACTTTCTCTTCTTTTGTAAGAAAATTCCTTGCTCTTTGATAATTGCTGTTACTATATCCATATACCACCACTACTATAACCACATCCCATTATTTTGCACCTCCTTATCCAATTTATCGGACATACGATATATTAATATCAAAGGTGTATTTATATATATCGGATATCCAATATTAATTATGCGAGGTAGTGAAGATGGCTCTTGTTGCGATATGAGAGGTATGCTAGGATTTCTAATTCTCTATTTGTTATCTAAAAAACCAATGCATGGACAGGAGATAGCAAATGAGATATCTCAAAGAAAAGGAGAAAAACCTAGTCCTGGAACAATATATCCAGCATTAAAAGGGCTCCGAGAAATGGGATTTATCATTGAAGAAAAAGAGGGAAAAACCATAGTTTATAGTTTGACAGAGAAAGGTGAGAATGCTCTTAAAATAGCCAAACGAAAATTTATAAAAATATTTGTAGGCATATTTCCATAATTAATGACAAAAATTGACATGATTCCCTTTTTAAGAAGATATATGCTTGTAGGTATCGTATCCTATACAAACATCTGTAGTTGAAAATTGATGTTCCCACAATTAGACCCGATTCTAAAATCATCTTCCTTTAAATTTGGATTATTTCAAAGTATTTCATCGATTAATTTGTCATTACTAATTACATTAATCTGAGCTTATCAATTCTGACCCGCATCTAAAACATTTAAGGTGACAAACAGTTATCTCACCCATTTTAAAACCACATCTGATGCATTCTATTTTTTGTTTTGATTTGTCTTCATCATCCGCATCCTCCAATTTAATGTACTGTAATAATAAATTAGGGACAACCAAAATTTTCATATATATAGTAACACATTGAAAACTTTAAATGTTATCACCATACAATATTGATAGTATATAGTTAATTATGATAACATTTAATACGATATACTATATATTAATAGGTCTTTTCAAAAAGTTATCATAATTCCCAGATTTTTATATTCAACATTACAAAGAAATCAATATGTATATACATTATTATGATTCCCACCACCATCTAATAAGTAGAAAAACAATATTTGATAAATCAATTTTTAAAATCGAATGAAAAAGAGTAAAATAACGCAATTAAAGTCGAATAATGTTAACATAAATGTCATACTACGTCCGCATGGTAAAACGTTTTAACGATTATAGAAGTAGGCAGACATATAATATAAACAAACTACATATATTTAATAGTAACTATATAGATAATTGATATATGGTCATTGCTTGATAAAGTAATACGTGCGTGCCACAAACATCGCAATTGATGCAGATGGTTCTCCACTTGGTTATATTTCTTGGCATAATCATCTTTACAATAAAAGCAAAGTTAGAGTATTAAAACCATCTATAAAAAATGAAAAATTTGGTGTCCAGAGGATGGAGATGCTTGCAATTTATTTTGCGATTTCAGATAATTTAAAAGTATTTAAAAAATTCAAAAGAAGAAAAAAAACTGTGATTGTTAGAAGCGATTCAAAATCTACAATAGAATTATTAAATAGAAAAACAGGAATAAGAGATGATATCATTCGAAGAATTTATAATTCAATACTACGAATATTAAAAAAAATTTCCTGTAATTTAATTTTCGATCATTTAGATAGAACAAAAAATGCAGCAGGGAAAATTTTAGAGCACCTTCGAAAGGATATCATATATACAAAAGAAAGATCGATTAATAAAATATAAAAGTAAAATTTGTAGATAATAAAAAAATAAAATCGAGTGGGCCAAATGCAAATGTCTACGATATTATCAAAGACTAGTAATTATTGACCTATGAATGTTTCTTTAACCAATCGCCTACCTTAGGCCATACTTCTTTATGAGCTCGTTTCCCTATTATAAGACCAACATGCCCTGACTGAAATTCGATTGTGCTTTTATCGATACTTCCAACTGCATTATTTAGAGCTATGCTAGAATTTGGTGCAACTAAATCATCTTTTTGTGCCAGAACATTTAAAAACGGCATAACAACATTTTTTAGATTGACCAATGTGCCGTCCACATTCATCTGATTTTTTATAAATAAATTCTGTTGGTAACAATACTTTATAAATTCTCGATAAATTTCACCTATCACCGGAGTACTATCTTTTAACCACATCTCTGTTGCAAAGAATTCTGATATGGATTCTAAATCATGAGGTTGTCCAAAAAAATGCGGATATTTATTAATATTTTCGATAGGATTTCGCAATTCAAAAGCTGAATTAAATAATATTGCAGGAGCATTTCCAAATGTATTCAAAAGAGTATCTACATCCATACTTTTGGACCAAATGCTTAACAAGGTATCATCAAGGCTAAAGTCTCCAGGAGTAGCAACAGTTACTACGTTCTTCACCTTCTCAGGATGAAGTGCTGCATATATAAGCACAAGGTCTCCACCCCAACAATAGCCAAATAACGTTACCTTGTCTGTTTTGGTTATTTCTCTAATTACATCAACAGATTTATCCAAATAATCGTTTACAAAATGGCCTATAGTTAGATCTTTATCGTAAGCAGATGGTGTACCCCAATCTGTAGCATAAATATCAAAGCCTTGTTTAAGCAAATTCTTTACTATGCTTACTTCAGGAATTAAATCAAGAATATAATGTCTGTTTATAAATGCGTATACCATTAGAATTGGAGTTGTTACCGTTGAAGTATCTGAAGTGCTAACATCATCATAAATAGTTCTGTCATATCGAAACAACGAATATTTTTCCAGATGGCAAATTTTATGGGAAGGTGTTCTCCATAAAATATCTCTTAGAGGCTCTATAAAATTGTTATTCCAAGCTGCCCATGAATTAGCAAAATTTTGATACAATTGACCATACCCTATTATCTTTGTTAAATAAGAATAATTTGCAACAGTGTCTGAAAGAGCGTCAACAAAAGATTTATCTCTAAATTTTACATTGAATATGTTATTAATTCTACTTCTTACAATTTTTTCTAATCCTGGCAAGTCTTTGGCAATGTTATTGCTTTCAAGAATAGTCTTTACATACTCTGAAATTGATTCTAAAAATATAATTGATATATTCTCATTGAATCTTGATGTACTAATGACTGATTTATAAAAATTATCTTGAAAATTCATCATATTATTTCGACCTTAAAAAGGAAAACTACCATGTATCATATAGGCTCACATATTATTTCAACCTTATTTGATTTTGATAAAGGATTCCATCCTTTTTAATTTCATCTATTGAATTGGTTGCATACTGCTTTGTTGCATGATTCGAAAAACAGTTAAAACTATGCTCCATTTATGACGATGGTAATCTAATTTTCACTGCTTCCGTTATAACTCTATCAACAAAACGTTAACAAATAACGATTAAAATAATCATGCAACAAAACAGTTGCATACCTATCCCATTACCAAGGAAACATAGCAGATCATACACCTATTCACCATAAACAGTAATCTAAGATGCTACATAGCAAAAAATATGGTTTAAAATTGATTCTAACTACGCCTTTCATACATGCATATCTTATCGATTGTTAGTATAACCGTACATTCTTGTATCAGATACCATAATGCATCTGTTTTTGGTTGAAACCAAAATATTCTTTTAAATCAAAATACAGAAATTTTATCAATTATAACCAAATGATAATTTTTATTCTATTAAAGACATAAATTAAAAATGTCTTTTTATATATTTTGTTCTAAAAGCCTATCCCAAAAATCGATAGAAATATAGCTTATTGTCAATTTGATAAAATTGTGCCTTCCTGTAACCATCATATAATAATAAGAATAAACATTCCATTACCTGCATTTCCGATAAATTATGGGATGAAATATATATGCATCATCTTACCAGATGAAAAACCAAATAATACGATAGGCCGTTCTATAATACCTTATAGAATAGTATTAAATGGCATAGTATATGTTCTCAGAACCGGGTGCCAGTGGAAGATGCTCCTACCTAGAGAATACGGTTTAGGCTCAACATTTCATCGGCGATTTCAAGAATGGTTCAACTATACTCAATAACATTAATTCGTAGATCTCAACAAATACTTTTTGATATCAAGGTTAAATCGCCTTGTTCTATAATATTGAGAAATCATGTGTCTAAGCGATTGAAAGTTCGGATAATAATTTGATAATATATTATACTTTCCTTGTCTCCAACATTCTTCAACTCCGTTGAATTCAGGTGAACCAACAGGAAAATATTCTATTCTCATACTATCCCTATTCCTTTGCAGATACTTCTTTACTATCTTTAGATCTATGCTGTGGCGCTCTGTCAACAAATATGATAAATTTTTTAAATTTCTTTCTCACCTGTTCAAGATATCTTATGAATGAATGACTGTCAAATCTATTATACTGTCTAAATAGTTGTTTACCATCATTTGATAGTACTCCAAAAATGATGGTTTTGTTATGAGTGCCTGTGACTGTAATTATAGGCCTTTTTTGTCTTACAATCCATTTTCTTTTTATGTACAAATTATGTATAAAGATTGATTCATCTTGTACCAAGATATTCCAATCATCTTTAAGTGTGATTAGGACCTTTTGTAGTCTTTTTTAAATTTCTTTTTCTCTTGTATTGTTGCCGTTCTTACGAATCTCTTCTGTGGTACTCTTTGTATAAAGCCCCATTTGTGAAGCAATCGGTAGATATGTACTTCATGATATTTGACACCTGTTCTCTTTTGAATTATATCCATAACCTGTCTAAAATCCCACCCATTATTGCTATCTTCTAATTCTTTTCTTATTTTTATCAACAAATCATTGTTAACCAATGGTGGTCTTCCACTTCTTGGTTTGTCCTTTAGTCCATTCAATCCGTTATCGTTATATCTTTTGTACCATTTGAAGGCCCATGCTCGTGATTTGTGTAGTTCTTGCGCTATAGATTCGATATGCTGTTTATCTACTAGTACCCGTCTTACAAGATGAAGAATCCTTTCTTTTACGTCAATATCATGTTCATCTTTGTATGCCTTGTCTAGTTACCGATGGATTTCAACTAGCAATAAATTATAGTAAGAGGTTAGCTTAAAAGTCTATCTATGAATTAATGTAAGTCGGTATAGATATTTTCAAAAAGATATGGACTAGGTTGCTAAAAGAGTATGATAACAGAAAAGGAATCAAGTGGATATGGCAATCACTACTTGATAGTATTTCTATAAAGTCACCTTTAGTGGGGTGATGACTGAAAGACATAATCCCTACAGATAGAAACAAGACTAGGCATAAAAAGACATATTTTAACAGATAAAAAAGGAATACCACTTTCTGCTGTTATAACATCAGCAACAAGCACTCATGACATAAAAGCAGTAACAAAGATGTTATTGATAATATAGTTATCAAGCGAACTTCTTTAATAGATATATCTAAAATAATAGGAGCAGAAGAAAACAATATCTACATTTATGCCCTGATAAAACATATAACTCTAAAATAGTAAAACAAGAGATAATCAAACGTGTTTATGTTTTTCATATATCATATAAAAGAAAAAAAGGCCAATTGAAAGAGAAGACAAACCAAAATAAATATTCTCCTATAAGAAATAAACTATGGGTGGTAGGAAAGAACGAATTCATGATGGCATAACCGATTTAAAAAACTGTTTATCATATATGAAAAGAAGGTAGAGAACTACCTTGGCCTGGTGCATCTATTATGCAGTATCATAATTTATAGAAAGATAATTTTGGGATAGGCTCAATTTTATTAGATTATGAAATTATTACTTTGTAATTACCAATGAATATTCAATGATAAGTATTAGAACTAAAAAAGTATCGATGTGCAATATCATCTCATATGATTTATTTTCCCCGTATAATCAGAAATTTATTTCAATCATTATATTCAAATATAGTATTGAAATTTAATAACGTTTTATGCAAAGAAGCACTTGATTCAAAATAAAGACAAAGATATTTATCTTGTCTCTCAGTTATAGGTGCAAATGCAATAAACTTATTCTTACTTAATATTTATCAATTGAAAATCCGATTCATCAAATAAATTATAATGATATATATTTTTTTTGTTAATTAAAGGGTTTAGGTTGTATATATCATCTGAGAATATACAATATGTATTATTTAGTATTGATTTTAAGAAATCATCATCCAGAATTTCATCCTGTTGTATAATACATTGTCTTGAAGTTCCTACAATTAACTTTCCTTCAAGATTCACTACAGCTGCAAATCTTATTGATTTATCTGCCTTTAGTGCCTCATCACACAAACTATAGAGAAATTCTCTTTCGTTCACTATTTGATTAAACAAATAAATACATTAATCCTTTTACTAAATGCTCTTCATAGTGCACTTGTTATATAATGATCTATATTGTTAACCTATTTTTCATATAGACTATATTACCATTTCGACCCATCACAAAATTATTTTCCACGGGCTATAATACAAAGAATAATAGTCCTGACCAACTAAAAGTAAATAGCTGTAAATGGGCATTTTTTTATTCTGATACTTGAAGGTATATTAGATTATAGATATTACCGGTATTACTAATAATATCCATGGTAGTAGAGATAAAAGACGAATATCAGATGATAAAATAAAGAAAGTAATATAATCAAATTTGAAAAGATAAAGATGATCAAGAGGATAAAAAAGACGGATAGAAACAAGTAAAAGATATTATACTCTAGATACAGATTCAGCAAAGCTAATTGCTTTAAAGAGTAAAAGAATAATTATAAATTATAGTAACATTAATGGATGTTTTGTCTCATTTAGTATATCGTCTTGCAATTAAAAAACAATATAACAATTCTGTAAACACATTGGTTGGTAATGTTTAATGTAAAATATTTATAGTTTTTTTAGTTTTAAGTTTATTTTTTAAAACCATTTTGACATAAAATAAAATATCGCTACAATCATTTGTTCGTTAAAACAATCATTGTTTGTTTACAAATACAATTAGACAAGATATTACATAACTATTAACAGAAGTGTAAATAGAATTTTTTTGAACAAAGACGAACAAAACCTTTTAAGGAGTAAATGATTTAAATTTTATATTCATTTATAATGTATTTCCTTTTAACGGTTACATTATTTTATTTGTCAAATATACCATACTGCTCAATAAATTCTCTAAATATTTGTCGTTTTTTAATATTGTGTCTTTCTTCTGTTTTTAGAATGATGAGAGTATTTTAACGGCTTCAATGACATATTTGCCTTTATTTAACATTACACATTCTGCCCTTTGTCCTCTTGCAGCATCAATAATTTCAGCTCTTGTTGGTACACCGCTTTTAGCTAGTGTCTCCAGAACTTGCGTCGCTAGAATAACGGGTATATGAGCTGCATTGCATAAACATAATATATCTTCTTGAATTTGTGATAGATTCTCGTATCCAATTTCTACTGCAAGATCCCCTCGGCAATTAATATGCCAAATTTAGGGACATCAAGTCCGGCTAATAGAATTTTAGTTAAATTATAAATGGAAATACGTGTTTCTATTTTTGCTATTATTCCAAAATCAGGACAGCCAAGTTTTAGTAATTCTTTGGTTAATAATTTGATATCTTCAGGAGAATGCGCAAATGATATTGCAACTGCATTCGCATGTTTAACAATGAATTTCAAGTTTTCAATATCTTCAGATGTAATAGCAGATAAGATTCAGATTAGAATCTGGGAAATTTAATCCCTTGTGAGATTTTATTTTACCAACAGTATCCGATGGATGAGTTATCTTCAATTCCAAATACTCATCATTTACTGAACTTACTATCGACCCTATTTTCCCATCATCAATTAATATCCTATGTCCTGGTTGTACTTTGTTTAAAATTTCCGGCATACTGCAACTTATTCCTGCAGGTTTGTCAGTGGTAGATGAATGACCATTTATACTTTTTCTATATAACAATCAGCTTATCGCCTGCTTTTACCTCGATATTAATAGGATATGGTCGTACAGGTCCTATTACAAAGCCATTTTGATTCTCTTTTATATTTTGATCATCCCTATTCAGAATGTTTCTTCTTTAATAGGTGAGATTATATTACAATCTTTCTCAGGATACAAAATTATTCCATCTTGAATGTATATAGTCTTGTCAATGCCAACACGAACTTATCCTTCACTTATTCTTTCAAGAACTCTCATAGAACGTAATCTTCCACGAAAATCAAGAAAAGATATCTTTTCTCCCACCTTTACATTACTTAATTCTTCTTTTCTCTTTGATATTGATATTACAAAACTAGAATGGACTCCGGTTAGATTGATCTTTTCAGTATATTTTGCCTCACCATCTAACAATCCTTCAACCAGTCTTCTTGGTCTTCCATGAATATCTTTTGGAACAGTAATTTTTAAAGGTCTACTTTCTAAACTCATATTATTTATTCTAATTTTAGGTCCACCCAAATCCATGACTATTCTACATTTTCTCTCCAATGTCTTGTCCTCTTTGAATAAGCCGCTTTTCTGCATTTCTGACGGCATCTATTATCATTTTCCATTCAATTGTTGTGTAATATGCACAGTTAATCCTTGCAATATCCATTCCATTTTTGAGAAGCTCTTCAAGTCAATTGTGGCTGATGTGCAGTATCTATATCAAGTGTGACCATAATTCTTGTGGTCCGTTCTTTCCTTGAACGACCAAGTAATGATTTACTACGATTTGCTAAAATATATTTTGCATCATCGTATGTGGTTCTCTTTATGGTGGAATCCATAATAGGCAGAATATCCAAAATGCTTCAAAACCTGTTCTAAGCTGATTAAAACACTATCTTCTAATCGTCCTAGGGATGAAAGACCATTCTCAGCTAATCCTATCTGAATGTGCTCTATATTATTTTTCCTTAATGCAAGATAGCATAAAAGATTATCACGACTTTTTTCATTTTCAAATATATTGTCCCCTATCTTAAAGTTATCTCTTACCTTTTCTACCTCTTGTATTACCTGATTATATAGGCCATATAGATCATTCCAAGCTGTTCATAAGAATTATTTGTGATACTCAAATGAAGACCATTTTTGTCTGTTTGTTCTTTATTAATTTTTGAAGTCATATTTTCAAAAGCACCTGATATTTACATTAAATTAACAACCAAATCTCATTTATGCCTTGTTGCAGTATCAGTTATTGAATTGACTGATAATTTATTTTATAAGTATAACTGATAGGATCAAAGTTAAAGAAAAAGCTTTAGACATCTCTATTGTTTATCATTTATTATATGTAAAATAAGAAAAAGAACCGAAAATTGAGGATATATTATATTCTTTTCATCTTTACTTTAATGGTCTTTCTTTAAGAAATATCTATAAAGCAATATCTTTTTGTATAAATTGTTAAAAGAAGTCATAATGAAATAAGGGTTAAATACAAATGTATAAATCAGAAAAATTATTTTTTAAAAGGATAAAGGTTTCTGAATTTTTCGTATATTCAAAAAGATAAACTGATTAAAAGTCGGTTCTGAATACATCTGGCTCTGGGTTGCCATTATCGAACCTGAAATAAGAGTCCTTTATATTTGATATTAAAAACAAAGCATATACATTACTAATTAGTGCCTGGTTCTTGTTTTCGGTCATACTCATAGTACCATTTATTAGTAGCAACCTCAAATTAGTAAACTTTCAGTTCATGAGTAAAAGATGCTATAAATAAATAAAACTTTGGAGAAATTGAAGGTGATAGAAAACTAAGAAATATGAATCTTTGCTTTGAGATCAATTATAGAAATTATAAAAATAGTAACGTAATGATATAAAAAAGTGATTCTTTCATTTTATTTTATGTTTTTGTAAATCAAGTTCAAACTCATCTAACTTTTTAGCAGGTTTTCTCCATGATTCATGTGACTCTAGATACAACATAATATTTACCTATCAATTTTTTTGAGGAAACCTGAATCCGCATAAATCCATGACGATCATCACAATAGTTTTCAAGAATAAGATCATTCTCTATCAGGAAGCTTATATGGCACCTCAATTGCGGTACCATCTGGGTGTTTTTGCACATAGTTTAAATTCCAATGCCCTCCAGTCCCTGCAACTATATATGGGATTTCTCTATTTTCAAAATTTCTTGTAAATCTTTGGTAGAGATGCACATGACCTGAAAACACTATATCAGGTATCCTATTAGATATTTGAAATGCAGAATCTAATCGGTTCAAAATATATTCACTTCCGCTCCGCTGTATCATCTACAGCAAATGGAGCATGATGAACACATACAACTAATGCTTTATCTGAAGGGGAGTTTCTTAGTTCTTCTACAAACCAATTAAATTGAGAATCTCTAATTTCACCACCATCAGGCACGTTTGAATATAATCCAATAATATTTACAAAAGGTGCCTCTAATGTCCAAAATACATTTGGTTGTATCATTGCAGGTCTATTCACTTCTTCTGCATCTGGAGTAATATGAGAGGTTTTGGCACAGAAATTATCAACAAATGCTTTTAAAGATGGCACCTTGTTAGATACGATCTTATTTGCAATAGCAGTTGTTGTTGTGGCCATATTTTTGCTGCTGCTACTATTGCTTTTTATGTTGTTTTTTGATGTTTAGATCTTTTTCTATAAAGTTTGACCCTGCTTTTCTTATTGATCCATCTTTATTCCCAGGTATTGCAAATATTGGACCAGGATAGAATTCATATGGCTCATAGAATTGGGGATTATATTCACTTGCTTCTCCAAATTTATATACCACGTCACCGAGGTGATAAAAAAATGAAGGAATCTTTGTTTTATCTTTATGTTTAAAATCAGACTCCATTGCGATTTCAACTAATTTTCGATTTTCAGGTTTCTTAGATCCCCCGGTATCCCCTACTATATGAAATGATATTGCACCATTATCCTGGGTTCTGGTGATTTCTTCTATAGACAAAACTTGTGATAGATTTAGATGGTATGGCGCTTTACCAGAGGGTATAGGCAAGTTCTCAAACTGTACATTAGGGTTAGTTCTATCAGCAGAAGATGTAGATTTTACCGTTCCTAAACTATTAGGACGATTTTTATATATAGGACTCATAGATAGTAGGTATTAAATATGCTCTATTAGATAAGAATATTAATTATAGCAAAAAACATGTTTATTCATTTTTTCAAATTCTTTATACTTATCTATCAGGTTTTAATTTATAATATATTCTCACAATAATGTTGGGTTTAGTAGATGATATTCTTTTACATGTATATAAGAAAAAGATTATTAGATTATTACATGTGATTCTCTTTTAAATATTGTAAAGCAAAATAGGTTAAATTACTTTTAAACCCTTATCAAAGAATCCTCAAATAATATAATGCTAGAAAATACAATAACAGCCTTTAATTAGAATACCCTGATATATCAGGCCTTTTGCAATCTTTGTACTTTTTAATATTGGATATTTTGACAAAGTATAATAAATTCATTGAGGAGATATACTATATTTGGCTACCCATTTTTAAAATTGCTGATTCCATAAAGAGATTAATCGACAAGGTTAGAATCACCTCCAAAAAAGCAGCTAAGGACGTTACTACTTTTTATAATTCGTAGTATTTAATTTTGAAGTATATAAGATAACAAATTTATTATTGTTCTTCCAAAATCTTATTTATAAATATTCAACTCACTTTAATTCAAAAGACACAATATTCAAAATATATAAATCATGATATTCTATATAGATAAAAGGTAGTATTACCAACTACCATTTCAAAAAGTAGACTCATAATACCTAATAAACTGTTCATATTTATTTTTTCTCTGCATGTCAATATTCATTACAGTGACAAAGTTTTTTTGCTTATCATGTTGTTTTAAATATGCAATCGTTATATCATAGTCATGTATATTGCCAAGCATGTCTTGGATTTTTTTTAGTTTTTCTATCTGATTCCAAATATTCTGATCATTACCATAGTTATTCTTATCAATTTCATTGTTTTTGCCAATATTTCCATCAATCTTATGTCTATTATTTAATATTAATTCCAACAAATAACGCAATTTCTTTGTATCCTTTCTTACCTGATGTAATTCGTCTATCTTTTCACTACTACTAATTATGATAGGAATATTTTCCTTGATTTTATAAGCAAATTTAGTAACAACTTTAGTATATTTTTTTGTTAACTTCTTTTGCAGTAAAAATGGATTATATTGATTCCTATATTTATCAAAGTTGGGAATATCGATCTCTCTTAAATCGCAAGCAATGAATAGGGCATCTTTAAGTTTTCTATTTCTACTTTTTTTAATTGACCTTTCAAATAGGTCAAGTCGTTGAGTAGTTAATTGCCCCTCCTTGGTTAATTTTTCCAAGATAATATCAAAATCTCGGATTTGGCTATTTATTTTAAAAAGATTTTTGCTCTTGAATACATAATCTATTATTTTCCTCTTTCGTATGAGTTTTGGACTAGCCATATATGATGCGTCTAATCTTCTAATTGAAGTCCGTATATCGTGAATATTCTTTTCGGTAGGATCTTTAATATATTCATCTAGTCGGTTATCCACCTTGTGAATATTATGGACATAGTTATCAAAGAAAGTATCCAAGTTAATTGAATTCAACTCATCATAAGTTAACTTTTCCATAGGTAAAGATAAGAATTTGTAGATATTTAATATTATATTAAAGCGTTTCCCAAAACTATTCTCTTACAATAATACAATAAGGCTCTAAAACAACTAAAGTAGATCAAACCAATTTTCTATTATTTTCTATTATAACTATATAAGACTTCTGAATTTGCATATTATTAATTGGAGATCTACAATTTCCATTCTTTACTTTATTGAACGATATATTTCTTAAATAAAGAGTATTATATTTTTTCTTCTTCTATTTCTATTTATTTTATTTTTCTCTTTTATGTCCACAATATTTGGTAATAACTTTATTTAATAATTTTCTATTTTGTTTATTTGAAATCATATGCTTTTTCAAGGCATAACCATTCTACGTCTATTCTTATTTTTTTTATAATATTTTTTATGGTTATGTTACATATAATCCAGTAATTGCAAATCTATTAAATATCGACATTAACATCATATTAGTAAAGTCAAAGTAAAAGTTTTCTATATAATACATACTTTTGAGGTTACAGTAACATTGCTTAATTTTTAATAATGGTTATCTTTTTCTACAATAAATAAATATAATTTCATCTACCATATTATTATTATCTCAAAAGGTTTTATCTTTCAAAGAGATTAATGGATATTTTAACAGATGCAATAGAACATATCTATAAAATCAATAATTGATTTTTAACGTGACCTTTTTTATTAAAAATTTAAAGAAATCAATATAAAAAAATACTAAAATAAAATTAGAATAAGAAAAAGATATTCCACAGTTTTAGTGAAAAATATACAAGGCATTTGGGAAACAGAGCAAATAAATTCGGTTAATATCGTTACTGCATATATAAAAAAGAATAAACTAAAATCACAATTAATTTATTCTCTTTATGTTGGTATGAGAATGAAGACATTGTGAAATTCAATAAGATTGTCGAGACTTGTATATATACTTCAGATCTACAAAAGTTGAAGGATTTTTATGTTGATAGTTTAGGATTAGAACTTGTTTCTGAAGAGAAGCATAGAAGCATTTTTCTTAAAGTTGGAAAAAGTATGCTACTTATATTTAATCCTGAAAAGACATTGATGGTAGATTATGATAAAGAAGACAAAGAAAATAGAAAAAGAGTCGATATTGAATTATTCCCTCCTCATGGTGCCATAACACCTCCGTCTATAATCCACTTTGCTTTGGAAATTGATAAATCAGATTATGACAATTCAAAAAAGGTTTTGATGGCTAACAATATAAAAATTGAAAAGGAAATAATATGGAATGAAGAGATCAGCTAAATCAATTTATTTCAAAGACCCATCAGGTAACCTTGTAGAAATAATTACCAACAATCATATATGGCCAATAGATAATTAAATGCTCGAACCATTTTTACAATTTTTACATCTTAAACAAAAATAATATATAATTGGATAAAAGGTAGATTTAGGTCTTTTTAGAGAAACATATCAATTATTATTTGCAAATTATTCATAGTGTTATAAATAACAATAATAATAAAAAACGGCAATAAAACAATACAAATAGATTTATCTCATTTTTTATATTTGCCTAAATAAAGATTAAAGCAATTCCATAATACTTTAAAAAATTTTAAAAGTAAAAATAATGCAATCTCGTTGCTTTTTTAGTTATTTTAACTTTAACAATATTGATGTTAAAAAACGTTAATATTGTTTATAATTGATATACTCATAGGTAACAACTAAAAGTAAGAGAAAGGTTATAATTTTTATTGTTAATTATGCATAAATACTCCTACATTTTAAAACCTCTACTCAACATTATCAATTCTGGGCCGGTTGTTAAACTACCGACAACTAAGGATTTTGAATTACAAATTATACCTGAAGAAAGATAAGGAATTCCCCCATTAATTGTAAGTGGTTCTACATCCACTTTCAAAATAGTTGAAATAGTTTCAATTTCTTTTTCCGAAGCCTTTGGATGAACTGCTGCACCATAGTTATTAGAGACAATCATTGACCCTGTTTGATTAAAATCTGCAACAGACATTGTATGAACACTAGTTCCAAGAACATCTTCTATTTGCTTATCAAATTCGCCTTTAAATAATGGAGAGACAATTGCTCCATAATCATTTGCAGATATCAGATTCCCTATTGCAGTAAGTTTTGATTCCAAACGTACAATATTAAGTCCAGTCATTTGTTTAAGATATGTCATTTCTTCATCTGAAGCGAGCGAGGGCAAAATCATACCGTTATTGTTCAAAACCACCATAGGTCCAATTATTCGATTTCCAGCTATTGAAACAAAGACAGGGTCTACTTCTAAAAACTCGACCAATTTTTTACTCTTAGTTTCGGCATATCCATATGGAAGTAATACTACACTATCATTACATTTAGCAAAAATACCAACATTAGGACTTTTGTATACATCATATCTAAAAATACCCAAATAACTTAAAACAGATATATTTTATCATATGAACTTATTGGTTAAAATAGACATCGAGATTATGTAAAAATATAAAATAATACCACATAACATTACTAATAGAATTAATAAAGATGTTAATAAAAAAAAATAGACTCACAATTTTTTTTTTATTATTATATATATTCATATTTTATAATTTATCCATAATAAAATATTTTAATGTAGATGTATATTCACAATTTCCAAATACAAAAATAAATCAAAATTTAACAAATAATAATAGCGATAATAGCAAATGGGTTCATTATATAGATAAAAAAGAGAACTTTACTACAATAATCCCAAAAGAATGGGAAATTATTAAAAGTAAAAATAATGAAAGTAATCAAACAGGTCATATTACAATATTTAGATCACCTAAAGAAAATCCAAATGACATTTTTCAAGAAAATATTGTCATAAGCATAAAAAAATCAAATAAAAATATAACAAATAATAATAATTTTCAAATACAAACAATAATTAAAAAACTAGCAAATGATAACAAAGATTTCAAACTGGAAAATATTTCAAGTATTAACATAGATGACAATCAAACTGGAAAGAGTATTAAATATAGTTTTAAAAAGTTGGGAATAGATTTTAAAACCGAACAAGTTTTTTCAATTGCTAATAATAAAATATACATATTTTCATTATTAGCAGTACAAAAAACATTTGAAAAATATGCTCCAATATTAAATTTTATGTTAAAAAACTTTAAAATAACTAAATAAAAAGTATATAATTTATTTTATTTGTTCAAACCAGTATATATTTGTGTATTAATAATATTATCAAAACTAGAGGTTAAAGTTAAATCAGCTGTTGTTTTGGGTGATGAAAAAGGCAATAAAATCAAACCATCGTGAAAGGACTTTGGATGATCATCACCATTTATAGGATTATAATTGTTCGGAGAAAAGTGGTTTAGCCCATTAGATTTTTCAATACTATTTCTAGCTAAAACAATTTGGGAGGATGTAAAAGTGCTCGTAACAATTGTCAAAGAAATCAATAATAATGATATAAAGAATGTTAATTTTTCCATATATTTAATTGAGAGATTTTTATCATTAATAAGAAAACCTTCAATTATTACAATAATAAATATAATTATATATCAATATAATTAATTACATTCAAAATTAATATAATATTTTTTATATAAGATTTTACTATTTAAATTATTACTATTTTATTGATATAAATAAAAAATGATTCATTAATTAAATATCAATGAATCATTTTCGATTTCATATTTTTCTATAGCATTTTCAAATTTTAATGTTGTAGAAATTTCATCAATACCTTCTAATAAATAAGATTTTAATGTAGAATCGATATCAAAATTATAAATATCAGAATTTATTTTTATTGTTTGATTTAATAAATCAATTTCAATATTTTCATCTATTTTTTCCGAAAATATATGATCGATTTTATCTTTATCCAATTTAACAACCAAAATACCATTTTTAAAACAATTATTATAAAAAATATCTGCAAAAGAAATGCCCAGAATTGCTTTAAATCCAAAATCTTTAATTGCCCACACGGCATGTTCTCTTGAACTACCTATTCCAAAGTTCTCCCGTGTTAAGAAGAATTTTCCTTCCTGTAAATTCAGATAAATTTAAAACAAAATCAGATTTATCATTACCATTTTCATCATAACGCCAATTATAAAATAAATATTTTCCATATCCAGTCTTTCCCAAGAGTTTGAGGAATTGTTTTGGGAATAATCTGATCGGTATCAACATTAACTATATCAAGTGGAACGGGTTTGCTTTTTAAATTACTAAAAGGCTCCATTAATAATTAAATAATCTTTTACTCATATTAATTTAAATCCATTCTCTAACATCAACGAATTTACCAACAATAGCTGCTGCTGCAGCCATTACAGGGCTGACTAAATGAGTTCTTCCGCCTGTTCCTTGTCGGCCTTCAAAATTTCTATTAGATGTACTAGCACATCTTTCACCAGGTAATAGTATATCAGGATTCATTCCAAGACACATGCTACAACCGGATTCACGCCATTCAAATCCAGCATCCATAAATATTTTATCAAGTCCTAGTTTTTCAGCAGACAACTTTACTTGTTGAGAACCTGGCACAACCATAGCTTTGACATTAGGAGAAACTTTTTTATCTTTTACTATTATTGATGCTTCTATAAGATCTTCTAACCTTGCATTTGTACATGATCCTATGAAAACTCTATCTATCGGTATATCAGTAATTGGCATTCCAGGAATCAAATGCATATACTCTAATGCTCTAATAGCAGATTTTTTCTCTTCTTCATTCCCTTTAGCATATTCATCAGGATTTGGAATTGTAGAAGTAACATCAATAGTCATGGCAGGGTTGGTACCCCAAGTAACTTGAGGTACAATATTATCAACATTTAATGAAAATGACTTGTCATATTTTGCATTGATATCAGATCTAAGCTCTTTCCACTCATCGAGTAATCTTTCAAATGATTCATCCTTTGGAGAGTAGGTTTTATCTCGCAGATAATCAAATGTTACATCATCAGGAGATACAAGTCCGGCTCTAGCACCAGCTTCAATCGACATATTGCATATTGTCATTCTTTTTTCCATAGAAAGGTTTGAAATAAAACTTCCTCGATACTCAATTACAGAGCCAGAACCTCCAGATGTACCGATATTTTTAATAATTGATAGTATAACATCTTTTGCAGAAATAGCAAGATCATTTTTTAAAGTATTATTCAAAATAATTTCAAAGTTTTTGGCCTTTTTCATCCACAAACATTGAGTAGCTAATACATGTTCTACTTCACTAGTACCTATCCCAAAGGCCAATGCACCGAATGCACCATGTGTAGAAGTATGGCTATCTCCACAAACAATTGTGCTCCCTGGAAGTGTCAAACCCAATTCAGGACCGATTACATGGACTATACCCTGGTATTGATCATTTATATCAAAAAGAGTAATTCCAAAATCTTGGCAATTTTTTTGCAAAGTTTTTATTTGTAATGATGAAATTTCGTCAACCATTGGTAATGATCTATTTGTAGTAGGAACATTGTGATCTACAGTAGCAAAAGTAAGAGCAGGTTTTCGTACCTTTCTATTGTTTATTCTAAGTCCATCAAAAGCCTGTGGAGAAGTAACCTCATGGATAAAATGTCTATCGATATAAATTAATGAAGGATGTCCATCATCATACGAATATACTAAATGATTATCCCAGATTTTGTCATAAACTGTTTTTAACAAATACTAATTATATTATAGAAAGAAGTATAATATTTATTTTATAATTTAATACCATCAATAATGCTTAAATGTAGTCAATTATTAGTTTGATATAAATGCAGATTAATGATAATCGCTATCCTCAGTATATATTAGATCAGATTAAAAAAGGAACAACTACATGTGCCATTACTTGCAATGATGGAGTAGTTTTAGCTGCAGATACTAGAGCAAGTGCGGGTTTATTTATAGCAGATAGACATGTCATGAAAATACAAAAGGTAGATGATCATTTAGGCATGACAATTGCAGGAGGAGTTGCAGATGCTCAAAATCTTGTAGATACAATGAGATATAATTCAAATATTTATAGATTATCTAGAAAAGAACCAATTCCAGTAGGTTCTGCTGCAAGGCTTTGTTCTAATATATTATTTAACCAAAGGTATTTTCCATACTATGTTCAAATTATTATGGCAGGTTTTGATCATAGAGAAAAAGAAGGAAAGATATACAACATTGACTTATTTGGTTCCATGACCACTGAAAAATTCATTTCTACTGGCAGTGGATCACCAGTTGCTTATGGGTATTTGGAATCAGAATATAAAGATGGAATTAGTGTAAATGATGCTTATAAAATCGCCATCCAATCCATTGCTGCAGCAATTAGAAGAAATGCAGGAACGGGAGATAGCATAAATGCTGTAATAATAGATAAAAATGGATATAGAGAATTAACCAAGGAAGAAAAAGATAGCGTAGGTGCAAAATTTTAATTTGAATAAAAAAACCACTAGATCATAGAAATCGATCTGATTATAGTAAAATCAACAAAATCTTCAATTTTTAGTTCTGTTTCATCAGGTAGTTGTAGAAATGATAACATTTTTTTCATAAAAGAGTCAGCAATTATATAAATCGTTTTAAAATGATTATTTTTTAGAAATGAATTAAAAAGTTTTATAAATTCACCATAATCTCCTACTTCAAAATCACTTGAATGTTTAGAAAAAACATTATGAGAAGCAGGATATACATCAGATATTTCAACAGGAATTAATCCAAAAAATGGATTATAAAGGCATACCAAAGATGGAGAATATTTATCGATCAAATTTTTAAATATAGAAGACAAATAAAATGGTCTTATGCCCCTGGTCAGGATATAGCAATAGAATATCGCTATAAAAAGATTTATAGTTGTTTATCAGCATAATGACGAAAATTTTTTAATTCAGGCCTATATTGATCTACAGGTTCAAATAAATAAATTGCTTTTTGTTTAAATAAAGGAGTATAATTTTGTAAATATTCAAAATTTTTTATTGTATATATAGCATCCATTAATTTTGGATGGGATCTTGCCTTTTGTAAAATATATTCCCAAAGCCTTCCATCATAAATAGACTGCTTTACAAAAGAAACTCTCTTGTTTAAGAATAAACAAGTTATGTTTTGCCAGATTAGTGATCCTAGTTTCCCTATCTTCATTTAATAATTCTTTAACCGTATAATAAGAACAAACAGGACAGCAACAAGGAAAATAAGACATTTCATCTAGTCTCAAAGTCCCATGAGAATACATATAGCGATTATCTTTTGCGTATAAAATGTATGAAGCTGAATCAAAGGTATCACATCCTAATGCTACAGCAAGAGGTATGGTCAATGGATGTCCAGCACCAAATAAATGAATCGGTTTATCAGGTATAGTTAATTTTGTTGTTTTAATAAGTTGTGATAGAATTGAAAAGTTATAAGATTCCATGAGTTCGACTGGACTGCCTATAGCAAAAAATTGGAATCCCATTTTATCCAAAACCGATGCAGAATATTTAACTAGATCAAAGTGCTCTGCACCCTGAATTGTTCCTGTCCATATTTCACCATTAGATGAAAGAAAATTAGGATCGATATCAAAATTATTTTTATTTTTTTTTATTATTTTAACTGTTTCCTCTATATTAGAAATAGTTTCATCCACATAAGATTTAGCATCAGGATATGGTAATCCATAACCTGTAGGTTTATCTAATGGAACAGGAATATCACTACCTATATCGAGTTCAAATTGAGCCATAGTTGAAGGCGATACTCCAACTGAGCCATATTCAAGAACTTGATAGCCTCCAGAATCAGTCATTATAGGTCCATCAAAATTTACAATATTATGAATTCCATATTTTCTTGCTTTTTCTTCATTTTTTTTGAATGTAATATAGGCATTAGTTATTATACAATCAAATCCAAGGCTTTTTAAAAAATTAGGACTTATTTGTTGTTTAACCGGGTGAATTACAGGTATGAAAGAAGGTGTTTCGAAAGAACCATGTGGAGTAGTTAATTTTCCAATTCGAGCAGCTAAATCTGTACATTTCACCTCAAACAACAAGACTAATTCTTTGACTCCTTAAGAAATTCATCATAAATAGCTTTGACTCTAGAAGCCGCCAATCCAGAACCCTCCTCTATACCTAACTCTGTAACTTTAATTTTATCCATTACAATTATAGCACCAATATCTTCTCGAATTTTAACTAAACCGGGAAATATACGGGAAAGTCTATCAGCCAATGCCTTAAGGTCAAATGGTCTTTCCAATAATTTTATTTCCTTTACAAATAATCCATTTATCATCAATTTTTGAATTTGTTGGGAATCAACATCATTCAATATCAAATCAAATTTTTCACTAAGTCCAACTAAAACGCCAGAATAATTTTTATTGTCTGAAGTTTCAATGGAGACTTTTTTTCCTAGAAATTGTATACTCTCTTCAGCAAATTTTCTTGAAATTATAGCAGCCATGATTCAAATGGATAATATCTTAAGGCATATATATATAAAATTAGTTTAATCCATGACTCAAAGTAAGAATTTAAGCATTTGAGGATCAGTTTGGACAACAGGTAACCAATCAATTATTCCAAATTCTCTCAAATTTTTATTGTTGTACATATCAATAATTTTTTGTGCATATACAGAAGGTAAAACATTTTCATTTATTTCTAATTCTATAATATCTTGTTTTATTGAATTTTTCTAAAAAATCATAAGATATAATCCCTAAAATCTCAGATATCAAATTATCAGAAATTTTATTTTCAGAATATGATCGCATTTCATATATTTTTTTTAGTTCAGAAGGAGTTCTTCTTAGAATTACTACAAAATCTACCAATAGAGGATCAATAACATATGGAGCTAGATGACCGACTATAATTGCATTACCATATTCTTTTGTAGAAAGTAATAATTTTAATGAATTAGAGGTTTTTTCAATATCTATTTCATTTTCAGATTAGAGGAAATAAATGAAAATTTTCATGTAATATTACTTTGTTTATATCTACAATAGGAATTTCATTCAATAGTCTGGAAAGTTCGATAGAAATGGTATGTTTTCCAACACCAGGGGTTCCAGAAACTACAATTTTCAGAGATAACGCCTATTTTTATGACGAAATTATTCTTTAATTATTTGAGTAGCAGAAAAGAATAATTTAAGAATAATCATTAAAAACATTGTTTACATAATCTGTAAGTTCATCTCTCAATTTGATTACATTAGATCTTTTATCACCATCCAAATTGGTATGAAGTAATGCGTCTAATCCTTCAACCAAATATTTTATATTTGAAAATGTTAACAAAGTCTTATGGTCCTGATTATCAATATTTTCTCCCATGTCGGATAATGCAATTTTCAAATTGTTAAAGTTTATGGTTAAAGCAAGAAAGAAAACTAATTCTATTTATATTAACTACCACTAAATGTAAATAATATTTATCCATTATATTTATATACTCACACTTATTATGTGAGTATATTTAACAGAATAATTTAATTAAACTTTAATATAACAATATTTACCCAGTAAAAACATGATAAGTAAACACAGCATTATTTTTATTGGTATATTTACATTACTATTATTATTTTCCAATATTAGTTATGTTAATAACCTTGATGCGTTTGCACAAAATTCCACAGGTTCAAATCTTGCTTCATCTATTCCCAAAAATATAGGCGGATTAAAAATTACTTCTCCTGCAAAAGACAGTAGCGTACCAATTAATTCAAACAGTCCACTTATAATCAAAGGAATATCCAATGACAATGCAGCGTCCAATTGTAAAGTTTCCATCATAATTAATGGCATAAAACCATATCAACCTGTACAACCTATGAACTATAGCCGGAAAAGAAGACTACTCTACATGGCAATATACTTTATTGAAAAACTATACTCATATTGTGGCAGGATCTAACAAAATAACTGCAAAATCCTCTTGTCTGAATTCTCCACAAAGCATATTTAATTCCATAAATGTAAATGGGATGAACTTTTCACCAGAGCAATTAAAAAACTATAATTCTCCAAATCCTCCACTTAAAAATACAATAAGCAGCGCTTCATCACCTTCATTAACAAATCCTCCACTTAAAAATACAATAAGCAGCGCTTCATCACCTTCATTAACAAATCCTCCACTTAAAAATACAATAAGCAGCGCTTCATCACCTTCATTAACAAATCCTCCACTTAAAACATACTAACTCAAGCAGCGCTAATCATCACCTCATTAACAAATCCTCCACTTAAAAATACAATAAGCACGCTTCATCACCTTCTATTAAAAATCCTCATCCAATAGCAAAACATAATACAAAAAATTAAAGAAAGTAATCTTATAGGCAATAGTACAACTCAGAACCTCCAAAGCACCACCCCATCGATTGTAAATCCTAATAACCAGAGCAGTAAAATCAATACTCCAGTTGTTGCAGATACTACAAGCCAAGGTACTAAACATTCTATCAAACATACCACCACTACCAGTAGTCATACTGCCAAGCCTATACATCATGTTAAGCATGTTGTCAAGCATATTGTCAAACATGTTAAGCATGTTAAACATATCAAGCATATTGTCAAGCCTATACATCATGTTAACATTCAAGCACATGCCAAGCCTATACATCATGTTAAGCATATCAAGCACATTGTCAAACATCACCACAAGAAAATGAAAGACAACAGCAACAGAGACGACAACAATAACAAGAAAATGAAAGACAACAGTAACAGAGACGACAATAACAAGAAAATGAAAGACAACAGCAACAGAGATAACAACAACAAGAAAATGAAAGACAACAGCAACAGAGATAACAACAACAAGAAAATGAAAGACAACAGCAACAGAGATAACAACAACATCAGCCACCACAAGAAAATGAAAGACAACAGCAACAGAGATAACAATAGAGGAGGAAATTCAAGAGAATCTATCTTCAAGTATCCTGGATGAAGTTAGGCACAATCTGGCATCTGCTGGAATTAATTTTGGCTAACTAACAACAAACTATTTCAAAAATAAACTAAAATATCTTTTTTTATTTTATCATATTATGTGAAACATCAATATACTATCAAATTAGATAAATAGATTTTATCCATCCACTTTTACATCGAATATAAAATCTGCATTATTTGGTCATATTTTTAATATTTATGGTTACAGATAATACTTTTCGATAAAGTGTTATAGAAATAAAAAATTAAAGTATTTTAACTAAAATGGATAACATTCTAAAATACATTTTCTTGTATATTTGTAGTATAAGGAGTATTATAGCGATACAAAAATCAACATCCATTTTCAGGCATCTTTGCTTTCATAATAAAAGAAGAATTTATTTGTATTTATAAAGCGATATTTAAAAGGTTATTCAGTTAATTATAAAAATATTAAAAATCAAATATTTCCAAAAATAACAGAGAAAATATTAATGATCTTTCTACAAAAATAAGATATAGACTTTAGATTATAGATAAGTTGTCTTTATTGTTACGACAGCTAATGTGATACGCTGTATAAAAAATCAATCCATTGCTACAAATTTAATTCAAAAAGGTGGATTGGAATAGTTACTTTTATTTTCCCCTTTTAGAACTTGTCTCCTCATCCAAATCATCTGCTCCTTTCTCAGTCACAGTGAATTTTGTATCAGAATATGGATGATAAGGCGAGTCTATCATTTTTGCAGTTCTGTTTTCACCTGATTTTCGAAGATAAATCCTGTAAGTTGAAGCATGACCTAAAATGTTGCCACCAGCAGCTTTTGTAGGATCCCCAAAAAAGGTATCAGGAGACGCTTGGACTTGATTAGTTATTACTACAGATATATTATAAATTTCAGCTAATCTAATTATCTTATGCAACATTGTATTAAGTCGTTGTTGTCGATCGGATAATGTACCTCTTCCAGCAAATTCGGCTCTATGAAGAGAAATGATACTATCGATTATAACTAAACGAGATTTAAAATCAGTAATGTATTTTCCCAAATCTTTTACAATCAATTCAAGATGAGAACTGTTATACACTTTACACACCGCAATACTCTTTAAAACACTCGATGGATCAAGTCCACGGGAGGCGAGCTATTTGCTCAACACGCTCAGGTCTAAAAGTTCCTTCAGTATCAATATATATTGAACCGCTCGCAAATCCACCCATCTTCAACTGGTTGGTTAGACATTACGCAAAGAGTATGACAAATTTGAGATTTTCCAGAACCAAATTCACCATAAAATTCTGTAATAGCCTGAGTTTCAATACCACCCAAAAGAAGCTTATCTAAGGCCTTTGAGCCGGTTGTGCAACGCAGCAGCGATTTTCTCTTTTCAAGCGCTACATCAGCAGTAACAAATTCTTTATCCAATACATTGGAATCTCGAAGTAATTGTTGTGCTGCAATGATAAACGCTGCTGCGCTTTCTTTAGAAGAGTTAATTTCTACGGATAACTCTTCAGAACTAGCAACTGCAAGATCCATAACAGTAAGTATTCCCCCATCACGAAGTTTTTTTGCAGTTGTTGGTCCTATACCTGGAACATCCTGAATATCTAAATCATCTATAATAGTAGGGATAGTTTTTGAATCAACATCATCATTTGAAACTTCTAGGCTTTCATTTGATACAGAAGTATTGATGTCTTCATCTTTAAATCGATCAGAGTTTTTTTTATCTGCCATAATTTAATATAGTAAATTTCAGATATATTAAATAATTGAATACTAATAGGGCAATTTTTAGGTAAATATTATTGATTATCCAAAATCAATAGTTCATCATTCTTAAAGTTTTTAAAAGAATTAGCTATCCCATAGATTGGATTATTAAATAAAAGATTGCTAACACTTTGTTTATCTATATTAACTATAATGGTATTGATTCTATTTAGTTCTATTTTAATTGGGGAATGGGATTCAAACAATTGATCATCTATCTTAATATCAACATATCCATTTATTGTTGTATTAGCATAAGGATTCAAAATGATTGATGTATTTTTATTTTGAAAATTAATTAAATTTACAATATGTTTTTCCAATCCATCAGAGGTCACTAGTTTAAAAGTACTATAAAAATTTGTCACATTACCTTGTGTAACATTTAAACTCCAAGTTCCAGAAATCAATTTTGGAAATTCATACAATGATGTATTTACAATATTTTCATTTTTAGAGCCATCAATACTAAACGAACTTGAGGATGAATTAATACCATGTACTAAAATTTTATAATTTGGAAATAAAACAGAAGATAATACTCCTTTTGTATAAAAGGTATTAGAATCATTTACTGTAGGCATATTACTACCACCATCACCACCATATTTGTTGTTTGTGCATTAACAAAAAATCCAACATTATTTGATATCATATTAGAAATCATAAAATAATTTTTTAAATTCAATGGATAGGTTTCAGGACTAACTTTTAAATAACTAGTACAAAAATATCGGACATATTAAAATTAAGGAATAAGAAAAAAACAAGATAAATAAAATTAATGAATGTTTAAACAATTCGGTCCATTTATCTTAATATAATTTATTTATAAAAAATGCTCATTTATTGAGTATTGATAATTTTGTAATATCAATGTTTGATTATAAAGCTGTTCAAATAATGAAATTAAAAAGTAAAATTCTTTTTGTTATCATATTTTAAATCCACTATAAAAAAGAAAAATTATTTTGGAGGCATTAACATCGATCCCATGTTCATGGGTGTTCCCTGAGACTTGGATCCATTTTTAGATGGCATAAGGGTAAAACTCATCTCTGAATTAATTGGTGTTTTTGGTGTATGTTTTTCGGCTATTTGCAAAGCTATTGGTTTAGTAAGCATAAAGTGTGCCACATCTGCTGTTTTGTTGGATCCATCTACTACCAAGTATTTACTTACATCTTGTCCATTAGCAAGTCCTTTATAACTTCCTGTAGAAGTAAAAACACTTGGCTTGGGTACATGAACTTCCTGATGAATATATACATTATTATCCGGAGCGTTAAGTCGTGTCATATTATAAGTAAAAGGCATATTAAATGAAATTGCATGTGTTGGAGGAACATAAGTAATATTACCTATCTTATCATAATATCCAAGTATCGTAACGGGAACAGGTTTGCCATCTATATTAAAAACTTTTTCTTTGGAAGCACCAACACTAAGCCAGCCATTAAATATAGGTTGTTGAGCATCAGGTAAAATTGTTGTAGAAAAATCAACTGTAACAATTCTTACAATGAAATGATACAATCCACCTTCTGAAAATATTGGGCCAGTTGCAACTACATTACTAGCACCCTGGCTAGTGTAAGCATTCAAAATAGGATCAAGGTCTCCCTGTACTGAAATTTCACTTGTATTTCGTGGCTCCATCTGAATCTTTAGATCGCCATTTGGATCGTAAAACCAGTTTGATAATAATTGTTTACCATTTTTTTCAATTGTAATGAAATATGTAACTGATTTGAAAGATGAATTAGTCTTTGAATCAAAGAGTCTAAACTCTACAACAGGTTTTTGACCTTGATTTTGCATCAATGCAGTAGTTACAACAGGAGGAGACATTTTTATTAATAAATCGGCTTTACGATCTCCAAGAGAAGCCGATAGTTGTTCCATAAATAACCCATCTCCAAAAACCTTGCTATATGTAAATGAATAGCTTATTGATAGGACTAAAAGCATAAAAAAAAGATAAAAAGGAATAACCTTATTCATATTAGGATAATTATGAATTCAACTATATATATATTTATTTGTATAAACATAATAATGATACCAAATAAAAATAATATAATATGAAATATTATTATATTTTTATTTTCTTGTTGATTATACTCACATTTCAAATAGGTATATCAAACATAAAGTTACTCTCTCATAAAAATCAAAAAATTATACCTTTTACTCTAGCTCAAATTGATTCAAACAAATCAAAAACTCAATCTCAAGACTCAAAATCAAGCTAAAACAGTAGACTATTATGCCAGATTTAATTGCGGTACAATTGATAATGATAATGGACCATTACGACCTGGAAAATATGATTCGGATATTACCATATTCAATAAACAAAACTTTCCCTTAACAGTTATTTGGAAGCCAATAGAGATCAATCAAGAAAATAAAAACAATTTTCAAGCAATAAATATACAACCCCAAAGCATTGTAAATATTAATTGTGCCAAGATATTCCCATATTCATCAATAAGTAACTCTACTTTAAATTCGAGATTTACTGAAGGAGTGGCATTAATAAGAATAAGTACAAATAACGGTCAACTAACAAACAATTTTCTTTATAATCAAGGCTCATCAATAATTATCAATAATCAAGAATTAGGAGATCTGGTTAATGTGGATGTATTGCATACAGTAAATACATTAAGTGGTTTGAAGAAAGATAATTTATATCTTAAAGTAGATTTTTCATTAGAACATTTAAGCGGAAAAATAAATAGTAGTAGTAGAGCGGCGAAAATAAAAACAATTTAACTGCTATTTTTCCAGTCGAGACAAATAAAATCATAAATCCCATTAGCTTAATAAAACAAGACTTAAACAACAATAGCTCAAATAATCAACAATTACTTAACAATGCAACAATAAAAATAATAAAATCTCAAATTATTTCCAACAATCCTACCGATAATCATGCATTAACATTTCAAAAAATTATACCTACAATCACAAATGATACCTCCCAATAAATTATTAATATTATTTGATGATATACATCAATGTTAATCACTACAGATAAATTCAATAATATTTTTAAAATACATTTTATTTCTAATATATTTCTAATTTACTAGTATTAAGATAATATTATTTTGATTTTTTGTATATTTACTTGTAAATATCATAATATCTACTTTATATAATATAAAAAGTAAGTAAATATGAAGAAACATGGCCCAAATGCCAGCATTAATTCCAAAAGAAGTAGAGATTCAAAGACTAAAAAAAATATACATAATGGTTATAATGTTAGGTTCAATCGCTGCATCAGTAGAAGTTGATAACTTTGTTGATGGATCATTGCACCAGACAGCCATTAGAGACAGTGCATTTACACCTGCACACTGGTGGTTATACAGCCACTTTATTGCACTCCCATTAGGTTGGGGATTTGTTGCAATGTATGATAGAAGAGTTCCAGCATTAAGAGGACCAGGCAATTCAATGAATACCGGCCTTAAGATAACCATTATTGGTTACCTAGCAACCATGTTCACAATCGGTATCAATGAATTGTGGCACTTTTGGTTTGTAGAAGAAATATTCTCAGTACCAAACCATTGGATGTTTAACATGGGTGTAGTAGTAGCCTTTATGGGTGCTTTAGCCTATGTAGTCAGAGTATACGCACGTTTGGTAGAATTGGGAGCAGAAACTCCAGCAAGGAACCCCTATGTAGCAGAAATGTACAAATTAGCATTGGAAGGAAAACTCTACAGTAGATCCATTCCATAAATTTTTTTTGTTCTGTTTAATAATATAAAAAATAAAAATAAAAAAACGGTTTTATTTACTTGGATCTTGATTCAGATCAAATTCTCGAGATTGTTTTAGTTTTTCAGAGAAGCTAATTGTTTTACCATGATCAGAAATAGAAATATTTGTATTAATTCGTATATTAAATCCTAATGACCTATAAATACCAAGAAGATCACCTCCAGATATTTTCGAAATTTCCCCATATCGTATCAACTCATTTAATCTTTTAATAAGAATTTTAGTTTGAAAAGGAAACTGTTGTTCTGCAAGATGTAATACCTCATTGCCCCGATCGTACAAATAGCTTTTCAGAAAATCCCGCTCTGATATACCACCGCCACCTACCTTCTGCGGAGGTCGATTTTTTTTGATTTAATTCATTTTGTTCCATAGTTTTTCTCTCTTTTTCTTTATAAGCAAATTGTTCTTTTAGAGCCTTCATTTTCCTAGCTTTTATTAATTCTAGGTCAGGATCATCAATATTGGAGTTTGTATTATTAGTCAATTTAACCTTTAATCACTCCTAAAGGTACCAATCTTACTGCTTTTGTAGCAATGCCCACATTATGAGACACATCAGCAACCATATCTACATCTTTATATGCATCAGGTGTTTCTTCAATTAAACCATTCTTTGTCATAGATCTTACATAAATACCCCTAGATTCCAATTTTCTTTTTACTTCATCTAATGTATGAATTCTTTTTGCGTGCGATCTTGACATAGTTCTTCCAGCACCATGAGCAGTTGATCCAAAACTTAAATCCATAGATTTATCATTTCCTACCAATATCCAGCTTGCAGTACCCATAGACCCTGGAATAATTACAGGTTGACCTATAGAACGATATCTGGAGGGCAGCTGTTCCATACCTGCAGGAAAGGCACGGGTTGCTCCTTTTCTATGTACAACCAAATCACGCGTTTGATCTCCATCAACTTTATGACGTTCTACTTTTGCAATATTATGAGAAACATCATATACTAATTTCATGTCTAAATCTTGTTCACTCATTTTAAATATACGTTGAAAAGTCATCCTTGTCCAGTGAGTTATCATTTGTCTATTTGCCCAAGCAAAATTCAAAGCTGAAAACATAGATTTTCTATAACTTTCACCCTCTGGTGAATTATTAGGAACACAAGCCAATTCCCTATCTACAATATTCAGGTCATATTTTTTTGTAGCTTGTTCTGATATACGTAAATAATCACTGCATACCTGATGTCCAAACCCTCTTGAGCCACAATGAATTAAAATTTGTATTTGACCTTCTTTTGTGATCCCCATAGTTTTTGCGGCGGTTTCATCATATATTTTATCCACTTTTTGAAGTTCAAGGAAATGATTCCCCGATCCTAAGCTACCTAATTGAAGAGAGCCTCTTTTTCGTGCATTGTTTGATATATTTATAGGATCGGCTCCAGTCATTTTACCAGACTCTTCACAAGAATCAAGATCGCTGTTTATTCCATAACCATTTTCTACCGACCATTTTGCACCTTCTACTAGTAATTCGTCTAATTCCGAAGAAGTAAGTTTTATTGGACCCTCACTTCCAACACCCGTTGGAATAGAAGAAAACAATCCGTCTATCAGTGTCTTAAGTTTTGGACGTATATCAGATTCCATTAGATCTGGTTCTAATCAATCGTAACTCCACAATTAATATCGTACCCTACTCCTCCAGGGCTGATAATACCATCTTCAAGGTCGGATGCAGCCACACCTCCAACTGGAAAACCATATCCTTCATGTCCATCTGGTAATACAATCATATGTTTTTTGACTCCAGGAAGAGTAGTTACATTTACAGCTTGGTCCAGAGTACGGTCTTCGACCATTTTAGAAATTAATAAATCATTTGCATATATCGTAACTGGAATATTCATTCCTCTAGATTCATCTTTAAATATCTGAAATTTAAAATCGGAAATTTTATTGACCTGATGTTTACCTTTTTTTGTTACTAATAAACTAGACATTATTACCTATATATTAAATATTTCAAACTTGTTAAATATTAATCATGCTTTGTTGCATATTAAATCTATTTGCATATGCTTGAACCAATCAGTCATTTGTTATCCTTTCTTTGATATCTATAGAAATAATCTTTAACCTCCTATCAAAAGTACCATCTACATGGTTATAGTAGCAATCTTGATAATCCACCGCCATATGCCTCCATGATCTTCCTGCTATATGGAAGATAGATCAATAGGAAGAAAGAAAATGATGCAATAATGTGCTGTTTGAATCAAGTCGAAACTGCTTTGTTGCATGATTCGAAATACGGTTAAGGATCTACCTCATTGGTACCAAAACCAATGAAATTATGACTATTTGTGTCATCTTCTTACCTATAAAACGTTAATAAAAAACGATTTACTGAATCATGCAACAAAGCAGTCGAAACCATATATTTATAAAATATTCTTAGTATTATAGAGGTTGAGTACATATAAGGTTAACATAGAATAATACAGTTCATAAAAAATGCAAAAAATAAGTGATTAGGTTTTTTCTTATTTTACCATGACCCTGTTCTATATATATTTATATAATCATTTTGAAATTTAACTATATGAATAAAAATTTACAAACAACTTTTATATTTGTAATTGTATCTGCAATTTCTTTTGGTATTATGATTGGCTCAACTAATATTTCGGTTAATGCTCAGGGCTCGCAAAAACAAACACAACAAACATTTCAAGCCAAGTTATCTGGAATTAATGAAGTACCACCTGTAACTACTTCTGCAACGGGTATGGCTCAGTTTCAATTAAGTACTGACGGTAAAGTATTAAGCTATACTTTAACTGCTAATAATATAAAGGATATTACGGCATCACATATTCATCAAGGCAAAACGGGTGAAAATGGACAGCCAGTAGTTCCACTATCAATAGGGAACGCAAAAATGGATTATGGTTGCCAATGCACGCTTCCAGCCTCAGGAAAAGGGACTATCACATCTAGTAATCTTCAAGGCTCCATGGCTGGAAAACAGATATCTGATTTAGTTAGTATCATAAAGAATGGGCAAGCTTATGTCAACATTCATACAGATCAAAACAAAAACGGTGAAATTAGAGGACAAATATTACCTGTACAAGGAAACAAATGATTAGTTTAAATCCCTTGTAATCTATTTTTATAGATCTTCTTTTTTATTCATTAAGTAGAACTTTTGCCAGAACAAAGATATTGAAAAGGATTGTTAAACAAAATGATGTTTTACCGATTCATAATCTTCCGGTACCGGAATATTTGTTTAGCATATTTCTTTTTAGATTTCATCAAAAGGTCTATTTGATTATGCAAAACATTTTTTTGATATAATAATTGTTCATAAATTAATGGATTTCCTTCTTTTTCTTCTTCCATGAATTGTCACTATTTTATTCATTGCAATCCTCAATGCTACAATCGATTTATCAAATGGCTGAAGTTCGCTTCTGACTTCCACTATATCAGAATTCTCGCAATAATATGGATCATTTTTTATAATTTCTCGAACTTTTTTTATAGTTAAATGTCTTCTTGCTATTAGTCTGGCCAAATCAGATTGTTTTTCAGGATCTTTAACTAAAAATAGCTCTTCTGCAGAACTATGACTTAAACTTGAATTTTTAATGCTTTCTAAAACATCAACAGGTAAATTTAGCAAAGTAATTCGCCTTATTATGTAACTCGGATACTTTCCTATTTTAGATGCTAATTTAGATACGCTACCCCAACCATTGTCAGATACATATATTTTAAAGGCATTTGCTTCCTCTAGTGGGGTAAGTGATTTTCTCCGGATATTCTCAACAAGTGAAACTTCATATGCTTGTATTTCATCCAAATGTACTATATGACATGGTATTTTTTTCCAATTCAGAGATTTACATGCTAAAAATCTTCTACAGCCTATCACAACTTCAAAATAATCTTCTTTTGGTCTTACAACGAGAGGTTGTAAAAGGCCATGCTGTCTTATAGAATTTTTCATCTTATCTAAATTCAAATTGGTTAAACCACGTAAATTATGAGATGATAATCTGATATCAGATATAGGTAAATCGTCAATTTCGCCAAAGAAACGGCTGCTACTATTATTTAGTGAGAATATTGATGATGACATATCTCTTATCATATTATAATACTAATAAAAAATAAAAAAATTTATGGAATGGATCTGCTGTAGAGTTTTCCTTCCAATGCTAATTTGTACATTTCTGCTACATATGGGTTCCTTGCTGGAGTTTCTGCTCCCAATTCTACCAAACGTGCGTATACTCTGACCACATAGGCTAAAGCACCCATAAAGGCTACTACTACACCCATGTTAAACATCCAATGGTTTGGTACTGAGAATATTTCTTCTACAAACCAAAAGTGCCACAATTCATTGATACCGATTGTGAACATGGTTGCTAGGTAACCAATAATGGTTATCTTAAGGCCAGTATTCATTGAATTGCCTGGTCCTCTTAATGCTGGAACTCTTCTATCATACATTGCAACAAATCCCCAACCTAATGGGAGTGCAATAAAGTGGCTGTATAACCACCAGTGTGCAGGTGTAAATGCACTGTCTCTAATGGCTGTCTGGTGCAACGATCCATCAACAAAGTTATCAACTTCTACTGATGCAGCGATTGAACCTAACATTATAACCATTATGTATATTTTTTTTAGTCTTTGAATCTCTACTTCTTTTGGAATTAATGCTGGCATTTGGGCCATGTTTCTTCACTTTAGTTTCGTAATTTATTTTATATATATAGCACTCAATATGCCTTATTAGTATATGTTATCGAACATAATTGATAATTTTTCCGTATATTTTTAGAAATTTATGGGCTCGGGCTCCATGGAAATCTCTCTTTCTGCCAAGGAGAAATCCTGATTGGACAAGATTCAAAGTTTACATGTTCCGTGAGAGCGAGGCCCTGAATGAACCAAAAATCCTAAGCGGCTGTACAAGTTACCCATAAGAGGATGGATGGATGTTTGCCGCTTTAAGCCCCAAATAAAAAGATAAGAATAAAATAAAGGAAATAGAATGGAATTTGTATAAAGATAGTGTATACTATAAAAGATAACATTTAATATAATGATTTAAAATATAAAATTAGGTTCAGATGAAACAATAGGTCACTATGTTATGGTCAAAGATTTTCGAGATTGGATGTAAAGTTAAGAAAAAAAATTCTTTCTGTAAAACGTTTTAATTGTAACATGCTTGTTCATGATTTACCTTTTTAAATACATTTAAATCACATTTTTTAAGAAAACATTTAAAATGTTCTTCATCATTTGTAAATTTTAAAAACAAAATATCTAGATATTTCAGAACAAAAAGATTCAATCTTGATATGAAGAACTATTTGTTAAGAAATGAACTTTAGAAAACATATGCTAATTGGTAGAAACACAATATTACATATAGTATCTGTATACTTATATCTTATCAGGTGATCGTAATACCAGATTCAAATGAGTAGTGATAAAAATATTCAATTAATGGTAAGGATAAACGGCACTCTTCCTGATATCACAACCTTGGGCAGTGAAGGACTCTCTGAAAGAGCTGCAGAAGTAAAGAATCAGGATATAATTTCGAATACATCTTGCTCCATTTTTTCCAAAAGTGAAACAAATCAAATATTTCACATACTAGTCGATGTAGGCCAAGGAATAGTTCAAAGTATTGAAAAAGGAAATCTCTGACCTTGGATTTGAGCCAACATCATCATCATTTCAATATCTACCAGATATAGTATTGATAACTCATTCTCATAATGATCATATTAAAGAACTTCCAATTCTCATAGAAAAAACCCTTAATAACTCAAAGAAATTGCAGATATTTCTGTACTATAGAGTGTTATAATCAAATTCTCAAAGAATTTCCACAACTTTCCTCACATGCAAGTGAAAACACGAATATTTCATTTAATATGGTACAACCAAATAGCACTTTTAATGTAAATCAATTTTCAATAACACCAATTTTAGCAAATCACGGTGATAATTATCATCTTGATTGGCTCGGTTATCTATATAATCAAGACAATGAATAAAAAAATAATAATTGGATGGGATTTTCTTTCATTGCCCGATGTAGATGAACATCTTTTATGGAACCCGGATCTTCTTATCCTAGGGTACTCAAAATTATAATCCACATCCTGAAACAGGAATGATCTCTGTGACTGATGCATTCCAACTAATTAGAAGATGGAATGCAAAAGATTGTTATCTAGTACATTATAGTGGATTAAAAGATTTTGAAGAATCAAAAAATCAATGGTTTAGGGGCCCTATTAAACCCATGACAACTGATGAATTACAAAGAACAATTGATCCCATTATTCCAAAACCTGGTGGAGCAGAAGATGCCTTTAAAATAATAGTTGCAAAGGAAGGAATGATTTGGAGTCCAAAAGAAAAAGAAGAAGAAGAACATATGCAATACAATTCAAAGCTCCTCTAGGTACCGAACTTTTAATTGAAAGTCTTAAAACATATGTATTAAAATTTGAAAAAGATAATATAAATAACAAATTAAAGCTTATGATCGAGGACAGAATTAATAGATTTGATTAGTATTTGATAAGCCTGTCAAAGACAAGAATCGTGATGATATAATTTATGCAGAGGGCGAAAAAGGGATGTTGGCTAAAGGTCCAAATTTTAGAATGCAAGTAATTGATGCAAAACCCGGTGAGAATTCAGCGATAGCCAGCATAAACGCATTTAAAGGCAGTAAATCCGTATTTAGAGAAGATATACCCATAAATAACATGGATGCGCAAAGACTGAAAAAATATATTGTGGAAAACTTTTAAAAGCCGCTACCTATAATACAGATACCAGATAATATCTTTTCAATCATTTTACATCTATTGTATAGATCAATTATCACTCTAATCTAGGATTTGATTATGAAATGTAAATATCCGATGTCTAACATCGATATTATGATGTATCAGTGCTGTTAACAGCTAGTGTAAATACAGAGGTAGATCCTCTTGTAAATATTTGTGATTGCTTTGCTATATTTTTTTTTATTATAAATATCCTTCCTTCTGCTAGCCGTTCTACTTATCATGATATCAAAACGAACACCATTATTTTACAACAAGATATAGCATATTTTAAACAGCTATTAACTTGATTTTAACTACTGTATGTGAGAGCTCTCTACAAATATAATACGAGCAGATTTTAGAAAGAGTGATGTTTTATATTTATTGTTATAATGAATCTGTAATGGATTCTTTATTTTATCACATGTTATAAAATAGAGAGAGTTATTGCTTATCTTTTTACATTTAACAATATTGTTAAATAGAAGGAGAATGTTGATTAGTCAGCTGTGCGTTAACTCTATAAACATATATAAAGATATGGTAAATGTTTAAATATCTTTTCAATGATATAGATATTTAAGGATAATTCAGTTAAAATTGGTGTCTTTTTTTTTTTTTTATAGATTATTGATTTAACTTAAGTTTTATGGTATTGGATATATTATAGCTGATGATGAAATATCGTATCCATTCTTGTTAAAGAATGGCCGTCTTTTAATACTCGAAAGAATGTTAAAATAATTGCTGCAGCAGCAGCTGCTATCTTAAAAAAATCAAGGAAGGAACTAAATAGCTAGTTTTGGTTGTCCTCTCTGTATGTGTGTCTGACCTGATGTTGTAGGATTTGTCCCCAATTACTATTGTTCATCATATACCTTCTGATGGCTCTGTTAACAGCTGGGTTAAATATATGTTACATTTTCTTGTAAAATAATGATGTTTGTTTTGTTATGGTAATGCCTTTAGCTTACTACTCTTAACTAATACTATGAGGGACACCTTCCTCGAACAGAGTGCTCACTGACAATGAAAAAAAACATTTTACATCTTTATGCTTGAAGATACCGAATCAGGATA
>CAWISD010000024.1:0-46605 GCA_963838615.1 uncultured Nitrososphaeraceae archaeon | reverse complement strand
ACTTTATTCTTATCATGAATATCCTATAAGAATTTGTATATTATTTATTCGAGACATGGTCATAATTCAAAACTACTTATCTTTATCTTGAACTCCATTAGCCAGTCCCAAGCATATATTTTATTGATTTTGGATTAGATTTATTCTTCTTACAGTTATAGTATACCATTATTAAATATGGTAAAATAGATAAGAGTACAATTGCAGATACAGCCTGAAATCCACGTACGGGTAATTGGTCTATCCTAAAGATTGATTTGATATGTTCTATCAAGGGTTCGATGGATATCCTTCTTCTGCTATAGATAGTCCGGCCCATTTCAGATTCATAAAAGCATACAAACTCAAGCCTCTTCTTGGAAGATTTCGTATCGTTCAACAGAGGACAAACTAATCTATTCCCAATACCTTCTTGCTATACTTGCATAGGTTCTTATCGTCATAGCCTGGATCAATACCATATAACGTAAAGATGATAAAGAGAATACCAAAGAAGAAGAAGAAGAAAATGTTAAAGGAATGTACATCTTGTTATCCTGTACATTAGCAGTAGTTACATCAGCAAGTTAGAGGTATCACAATCTCTCCTGCTGCTGTTGATGTTATATGTAGTTTGTATCCGAAAACCCATCTATTTGTACGACTATAACCTACCATCTTGCATCTGTATCGATGCCAGAACGGTACTTTTCCTTTCTCCATCGATGATTTATGCCATACATGACCCTTTGCTTTTATTAGAGTGCTATCTACTGCTGCTATAAGTGGTCGACCATACCCTCTGCTACAACAAACAGATATCCCATTGTGGATATTCTTTTTTAAATCTGTAGAAATAGTCTTTAATCGCCTATCAAATGTACGTCTGCTAAGGGATAGTTACAAATCCACAGGCTAATGCTAATTTAATGTTATACTTACAGTCCCCAGTTAAGAAAAATATGTAATCTATTGTTAGAATCGAGTCTAAACCATATCCTTACAATAAAGCATCTCAAAATTACCATTTATAGAGAATATACATACGGTATACCATGTTTCCGTGATATACTATGCCATGGCACAGCCTATAAAATATAGAATGTTAAAAAGAATGGATTCCCTTATTCTATCAAGAGCTAATCTTTGGGACAGCGTTTATTAAAATCATATCTCAAGGATTATCTTTAGACTATTATAACATTTATTAAAAATAATTTGAATTATGACCATGCCTCATTATAACTATCTGGATATCGAAATCATTGCCCCTTAATCTAATAAAGTATATGCAGATACTAACGAACTCCAATATTCTATTTTTTCCAGAAGTATCCATCTTTATTGAATTATGAAAAGAATTGATGTTTAATCTATTTGATCCTTTGGAACATTCCAGTGTTTAACTTCACATATAGAATTTTCCAGCTGCTCTAATTATCATATATTATTATATAAAACATTAACTATTACTATATAACTATGATTAAATATGTTATTTATTTTAAGTCATTTTATCAACACTTTTTTAATAGTTTTCTGATATGAAATCCAGATAGGCATATTTTGTAGTAGTTAAATGAAATTAATGAAATCAAACAGCAATTCATCGATATCAGATTAAGGTTTAAATGTAAGGGTCTATGGTCCATCCTACCGTTATACTCAGATTCAGACAATTTGATTGAAAACATGGACTTGAAAAGTAATAGAGATATCACACTGTATGATATTTGATCTCAAAGAGTTTGTAATAAAAACTACGATACATAGAATCTCTTGCATAATTAGAAACAATCTACTCTTTGAAGTATGATAATTTCTATTTTCTATAAACACTGCTGATTCATTATTCTATAGTTTACCGGTCCTGCCACAATATCTGATATTCTATTGTACTTTCTCAATTTGTTTCTGAAAATATCATTCATAATCCTGTACCTTTTCAATCTGCAAATAGTATGTTCCACCACTATCCTCTTTTTTGAATGAATTTTGTTGTACTGTTTTTCTTCTTGGGATAGACATTGATGGTTTCTCTTCTTTTTACATCATAAAGCGAACAATTGCTCCGGAAAATCCTTTTCTACTCCAAGATATCCAAGGTCAAGCACATTAACAACTTGCTTTGAGAGTGACATGGACGATTTTCTCTTATAAACGTCATAATCATATGTTTGTTTTTCCTTTCTTCTTCCTTGCTTTGTGAAGGATATAACCCCTATTGTTAACCATAGACTGGTTCTTTACAAGAGTATGTCTTTTCTTTTTTCCTGAATAGTATGCTTTGTGCCTTCTCTTATCAATAGGTCTTGGAATCTGCTGTTCTGTAGAATCTATAAAAGCAAGAAAGCCTGGAAAATACTCTTCGACTTCCTCTGCTGGTGTTTGAAGCCTCTTTGGTTATCCTGTATATCTTTTTGTGGAATTGGTACACACTTCCTTATCATATTCAATATTCAATCTTTTGTATATCTCTGCAGATGTTACTCTAATCAAGGTCAAAGAGAAAACCAGCCAAAGTGTAAGTTATGTAAAGACGATAATACACTAAAAGCATAAGAAATCTATTTCTTAAATATAGTTTTAAATGATTTTTTCACTCCGCGCTTCTCTTTCCCTATCTTTTCTTTTGGATAAACGCTTTATTTCATGTTTAGCATATCTTTTTATTATTTCTTTATCATAAATATCATCGAACTCTTGCACTGTTAAACCTGTAAATGCTTTGAAAAGCAGTGGCTTTATGGATAACCTCTAATTTGATAACAATAAAAGAACAAATGGATGAATAAACGATTGATCATCACTTTTTCAAGTAATTATGCCAGAGATCTATTATCTTTTATTTGTTGGAGATAACCGTACTGGAAAAAGTAATGCTTTGAGAATTTTTGATCGATTGCGGGTATAGACCTCTATTTGATTCTCATATTACTCCTGCCAACATCTACAATTTCCTTGGTCGATATGAAGAAGGTCAAGGAATTATAAAAGAAGATGAGATAGACTATATAGAAAAGCAGGAACGCTTCATACATTAGAAGAAAGTATTTGCAGACCTTTGATAGGGCAACAGGGTGCTAGCCCATTCTTTTATTATTGTAAATTAGATCCTAAAATCGAGAATATTCATTTAAAAAGTATTGAGGATGATGTAATTAAAAGATTCACAAAGACATAAAGTAAAACTATTAGAATTTTTACAAAAGAAAATAAAGAAGACAAGAAATTATGATTAAAAAGCAGAAATGATAGAATACCAACTTTTTATTTTCTCTTAAAATTGTCTATCGAATATATTTTTGTAATGACTTTCTATCTGCAGGTTTTTTTCATATTAGGAGTTATATAATGATTTTCATTAATATATTACAATAGTTTCATTAAGACTATACCTTCATTAGAATCTAAAAAAAATGAAATTTCACAAAATAAATAAAAATCAGTAAACATCATAACTTTTAATGCATAAAAAACATTTTTTACTATCACTGATAGCGCTTCCCCTTCTTTTATCTTTTTGTTTGTTAACGTATAATCAATCGGCATTTGCTCAACAAACAACCGGTTTGACTGCAATGACTTTAGTTAGTTTTAGTAATAATTCCTCTTCTTCTTCTTCCTTTATCTTCTAACCTAAACAATCAGTCAATAGAAAATAAAACTGTCAACTATTTTGACAATACCAAAGGATATTTAGTATATCCATCATCATCATCATTCATCTTATTCACAGAATCAAAGTAACAATCAAAAACTTCCTGCAGTGGTCATGATCCATGAGAACAAGGGTTTAAATAACTATATAAAAGATTCAGCAAACATTCTTGCAAAACACGGATTTATTGTTCTTGCTGTGGATCTTTTTAATGGTGAAACAACAACAGATCAAAATCGTGCTGGAGAATTAACTTCAAAGATAAGGGAAAACCCAGCAGTTGCCATGGAAAATATGAAATCAGCAGTAAGATACCTTAGTTCCCTACCGAATGTAAATGCATCCAGAATAGCCTCTTTAGGATGGTGTTTTGGTGGTGGTCAATCATTACAACTGGCATTAAATAGCCAAGATCATCCTCTTGCTGCCACAGTAATATATTATGGAGTTCCATTAACAAATGATACAAAAGCTCTCTCTACCATAAAGTGGCCGGTATTAGGAATATTTGGTGATAAAGACAGGGCTATTCCCGTTAACACAATAAAACAATTCCAAAAAACCCTAAATGAAACTGGAATAATAAATGAAATATATATTTATCCTGGTGTTGGTCATGCATTTGCAAATCCCTCAAATACCGGTTATGCTCCAAAAGAAACAGCAGATGCCTGGAAAAAAACTTTAGGGTTTTTAGGCAAGTATGATTAAGGTATGGTAAATATCTACCAAATAATAAAAGTATTAGATTTTTAATACCTGATTTTTTATTAATATCCAAATTTTAAAAAAATTATTTAGATGGTCTTACCAATCTCTGTTACCATCATGTATCCAAGGACCATGTCCCCAGTGACTACTACCAAAGCCACCGTTCATTCCTCTAAATGCAAATTGTGTAGAATTAAGGGATATGCCTGGTGAAGTATACAATAGATCTCTTGCATAATTACTTGCAAACAGCTTTATGACCAACAGATCACCATAAGCCTGTTCTCTCTTTGTTTTCATACGAGAGGTTATCCAAAAAGCCATTGCTTTTTAAATCATTTACCGGCCTTAAAGTACAAGAATTTGATAATATTTACAATAAAGAGATACTAAAAAGATATGAAAGACACGAGTTAAAACGTTTGTCCAAAAGAAAAGGCCGAAAAAGAGATATAGGTGCCGGAAGACCCTTCAAACTTAACCTAGAAAATAGGTTTCTTATGCTTTTAGTATATTATCGTCTTTACATAACGTACACATTAGCCGGCTTTCTCTTTGATATGGATCAAAGTAACATTTGCAGAGACATACAAAAGATTGAGAGTTTGGTAAGGGAGTGTGTACCTATCCCTCAGAAATTATACAACAAAACAAAGAGGCTAAAAACACCCAAAGAAGTAGAGCAATATTTTCCAGGCTTTCTTGCTTTTCTAGATTCTACAGAACAACAGATTCCAAGACCTGTTGATAATAATAAAAGAAAGATGTACTATTCAGGCAAGAAGAAAAGATATACTGTAAAGAATCAAATCATGGTTAACAATCGTGGCTACATCCTTCATAAGGTCGCCCATAAGAAAGGAAAAAGGCATGACTATGATGTCTACAAAAAGAATCACCCTGTCGCTCCCAAAGAGGTTGTTACCGTAGTTGATCTAGGATATCTTGGTATAGAGAAGGATTTTCCAGAACAACTATCGGCACTGCCATGTAAAAAGAAGAGGAATCTGGATTTATCACAAGAAGAAATAGAGTATAACAAATTTCACTCTAAGAAGAGAATAGTGATAGAGCATACTATTTGTCGATTGAAAAAGTACAGGATACTTGCAGATGTATTTAGAAACAAATTGAAAAAACATGATAAAGTATCAGATATAGTTGCAGGTCTGGTCAACTATCGAATAATGAAACAGCATCACTAAAAGAAAGGAGGAGGTACAGCAATAGTGAATCGAATGAAATGTTTCTAATTATGCAAGATGTATATTGTATCTGCTTTGTTGTATGATTCGAAAATCAGTTAAAAATGTGATTTGTGTATAACAATATCAATTGGATTTTGACTATTTCCGTTATAACTCTATCAACAAAACGCTAACAAACAACGAATAAAATAATCATGCAACAAAGCATATTGTATCTACTTATGCAAGAGATCTTCTATTTACCATCTGTATTGTACACAATAGTGACCCAGGATATGATGACAAGAAACTGTATGAACATAGTAAAAATACATTGGGAATAGAACTGATTTGTCCTGTTAAAAGATACAAAAGTACTTCCAAAAATAGGCTTGAGCTTGTATGCTTTTATGAATCTGTAATAGGCCAAACCATCTATAGCCGTAGAAGAATATCTATCGAACCTCCTTGATAGATCACTTAAAATCAGTTTTTAGGATAGACCAATTATCCGGTACGTGGATTTGAGTCTGTATCTGCAATTGTACTCTTATCTGTTTTACTCTATCAGATAATGGTATACTATAACTGTAAAACTGAGAAAATAAATCCAAAATCAATAAAATACATGCTTGGGACTGGCTGAGATGGAATTCTGGATAAAGATGAGCGGTATTGAATTATGACCATGTCTCATATATTTACCATTAATCAAACCTATCCATTTCTGTCTTTTTACAATTAACATTATATAGAGTTGGAAAAAAATTTTATTATTTGTCACTAAGTGAATTGTTGTCTCATAAAGAAGAAATTTTGGTTATGCCTGGTGTGTATGATGCATTGACTGCGAAAATTGCTGAACATGTAGGTTTTAAAGCCATATTTCAAACTGGTTATGGGACATCTGCATCAATGTTAGCAATGCCTGATTTTGGTTTTCTTAGCATGACTGAAACATTGGAAACTGCAAGAAGAATAACAAGGGCTGTTAATATACCATTAATAGTTGATGTGGATACAGGATATGGTAATCCATTAACTGTTTGGAAATTAGTAAATGATCTCCAAAAGATTGGTGCTTCTGGAATTTTTTTGGAAGATCAAGTTTGGCCTAAACGATGTGGTCACATGATGGGTAAAGAAGTAATTAGCTGTGATGAATATATACCTAAATTAAAATCAGCTATTGATGCAAAAAAAAATAATCCTGATTTTATTATTGTTGCTAGAACAGATGCAAGAGCACCTCTTGGTATTGATGAAGCAATAAAACGGGGAAAAAAATACCGAGAGATTGGAGCTGATGTGGTGTTTGTTGAGGCGCCTCATTCTGTTGAAGAATTAGCAGCCATATCATCTGAGATTAATGCGCCTTTGGTGGCCAATATGATTGAAGAGGGCATTACACCAAATTTGACATCAAAAGAACTTTTAGATTTAGGATATCGTATAGCTGTTTTTCCATTATCTGGATTATATTCTTCAACTTTTGCTGTTTATAATACATTTAAAACATTACAACAAACTGGAACCACAAAACTATTGGCAGATAAAATGATTAAGTTTAAGGAATTTAATAAACTAGTTGAACTTGATAAATATATGGATATGGAAAGAAAATATATTAATAACTAATTATTGAGCCTATTTTTCATTTTGATAACTTAGAAATGAGTAAATTATCTTTTTATTATTTATTAATCGCATTTGGTATAGGATGTTTGATAAGATTAGTGCCTATAATAATCAATTATCCTTTTCCTGTGGGATATGATTCCATAAATTATTATTTGCCTAATCTATATCATTTTGAAAATAATTGGATTACTTTAATTACTTCATTCCCAGTTTTTATAACAATTGTTTATTTGTTTTCCTATTTTTTTAATATTGATCTTTATTATTCATTTTTGACATCTAATGTCATTTTATATGGATTGTTTTCTGTAACTATTTATCTCTTAAGTAATAAAGTATTGAATCAGTCTCAGAATAGAAGTTTGATTTTTACCGTTTTTGTTATATTTCAACTTGGAACTTTAAGAATATCGTGGGATTTATTTCGCAATCTTTTTTCCCTTGTTCTATTTAATCTTTTTTTATTATTAGTCTATAATTTTAATAAAAAAAATACTTTAGGGCATTTCATTTCTATCTTAACTATTTTCCTTATTTCAATTATAACCATTTTTTCAGATCGTTTGATCGGTATTTTGCTTATTATTGTATCTTTTATTTTTTCATTTATCTATAAACAAAAATATCTTTTAATGGTAAATACTTTTCTTTACTCTTTCTTTTCTTTACTATTTCTTATCTTTTGATAAAATTACTTTTGTTTCAAGTAATATAAATTTTTTAGATATTTTATTAAATCCATTATATGGTAAAAATACCTTTTCCCAATTCGATATTTCTATTCTCTTTTTATCTATGTATGGTGTTTTAATTCCATTTTTTATTCCAGGGTTTATTCTTACTAAATTCAGGGACAATATTCTGATTATAAAAATTCCATTGTTAATTACTTTGTTTTTTTCTTTTACCTGGATTTTTATACCTAATTATAGTTATATAGTTCCAGAAAGATGGCTTCTTATTTTGGGAATCTATTTGTCCTTAATTTCGATACATGGATTTTTTTTTATTAATTGATTCTTATTTAAATTTGAATCACGAAAGATTAAAAAAGGGACTTGTCTTTGTATTTTTATTTATTTTTGTAGTATATGGATTTTTGTTTACTATAATGCCACCTGGAGTTATATTTTCTCTTCCATCTTTCTTTCAAGAACATACTGGATTTATTTTTCCATTTTCAATGAATTTTAACTCGATAAAAATTAAAGATAATCCTGATCTGCTAAAATCAATTGATTGGATAAATTCCAATACTCCTAGTAATTCTATTATAGTAGGTTCAAAGGACTGGAGGGGTTGGTTTTCTTTATTTCTTCATCAATCACATCAGTATCTGTATGCCGAAGAGTTTGTTAATATCAATGATACCTTGTTAAATAAAAATCAAATTAAAGATTTTACCAATCTTTGGAAAAAAAATTTTCTTATTTCTGTGATCGACAATAAAAATTATAAAAATAATACATTTTTGTATTTTATTGATTTAAATAAACAATATAATACTTCTTTATTTTCAAATATTGTATTTCATACAAAAAATTTTATTATTTATAATTTATCTCAACAAATTTGTAAAACTTGATTCCGTAACTTTTTAAATATTTTATATTTTGTTATCTGATTATTCCTTTTAGATGTAAAAAAAATCATATTATAGTTTTTAAGCATATCGCTTGTAATGTCTAATTTTGTAGTTGAATGAGATGAATATACTTCTTTTTCTTTAGTATTTTGTAAAATAACTGCCCCTGCTCCTATGATACATTCTCTTGCAATTCTTATGCTATTTCTTATTGTTGCATTCATTCCTATGAAACAGTTAGGTTCGATTACTGTATTTCCTGCTATGGCAACGTGAGATACAATAAAACAATGACTCATTATTGTTGTATGATGGCTTATTACATTACCAGTCCATATAATAACATTGTCTTCCAATTTTACAAAAGGTTGTATTACATTATTTTCAAAAATAAAACAATTCTCTCCAATTTGGAATTCGTCATTGATGATGGTGCTCGGATGAATATAACTTATTAAAGAATATCCTTTATCTTTGGCTTCCTCGAAGAATTTAGCTCTTTTTCTATTCATATCTGTATATCCAAGAGCTATAAACATTTGAAACTCACTTGGAGGATATATTTGTTCTATTGTTTCAAAGGGAACAACAGGAAGATCATAGAGAATTTTTTCTTTGATTAATCGATAGTTAGCTGAAAATGCAACTATACTAAATGCTGGATCTTTTCGTAAATAAAGATAGATTATTTGTGCAAACGCTCCAGTACCAAAAATAATAACTTTCTTCATATTTGAAATAATGTGTCTAATTGCTTAAACTTTTTATAATTCATCTGACTGTCTATTAACTATCTTACAATTTTTCTTTAACGATGATGTTTGCTAAGTCTATCCCTCTATTGATTACTACATCTTCCTGTGACGATAAAAATTCTAATATATTTTCATAAATTCTTCCCCCTTTCATTTTTAATACGTTATCATGCCAAATTACAGTAACTACATTAAATTCACTATTTTGTTTTCTTGCATTATCTAACGTATTGTGAAATAAATTAACAATTTTATCCTCTGGTATATGCATAAAAGTAAATATATAGGCATCCATAAGGGTAACTGGAAATTCTATAATTCCATCAAGTACCTTGTACCCCATATCTTCTTTGCTGATTTTATCTTTAGATTTTTTATAGGAAGAATCATACAAAAAACCAAGGCTATTGAGAATAATGGGTAATTTGTTACTAAAAGCAAGATAATGTGAACGATTTGCATTTATGGAACTATTAATAAATTTCTCAATTTTCTTTTTTTCATCTTGTATTTTTGCAGGATCGTGTATGGAAGAAGGATCGCAATGTAGTCCTATCTCCCATCCGCCTTTATGCAATGCTTTAATGTCTTCTTCGTAATCTCTATAATCTCCATTTTCATAAATGGTTCTAAAGAAGAATGTAGATCTTATATTATACTTTTCTTCTAAATACATATAATCTGGGATATTGTAATAGGGATTTTTAACTTGGGCGTTTTGTATAATTTCAGAATCAAATCTATCTTTTCGGGCAATAATGTGATCAATGGGAGCGCCTTGCCGTCTCCAATCTACATCATGACTCATTAATATATGTTGCAATACTGGGTAAATGGGCCTAAATGATTTAAATATTTTAAATTATTTTTATAATATTCTATTAAAATTCCTCTCATTTATGATGATTGCAATATGTATTTTCTAATTGGAATAAATATAAGTGATAATACATCTTATCTTTAAACTTGTTTTATATCCTTAATGTTATTTTAATTTTAACCTTAGTATTGATTTAATTTTGTTAAATTGGATTTCCCTTATGAATTTTCTCATATCTTCGGGATACATGCTATCATATCCATCTTTTTTTGGTTGATAAAATAAATAATGATATAGCATATATATTGCTCCCATTCTGCCTATTGGTTTATTTGAAATAAAATATGTAAAGAATCTTCCTAAAGCAAACAACGGATGATAACCTAGAGTTCTCATACTTGCACCAAATTCATAAAAATGGTGATCTTGACCTAGCTGCCTTGTGTGTTCAAATCTGGCTTCATGTAATACTGTGTAATCAAAATTATTTTTTCTAGCTGTAATTAGTATAAATGATTCATAACCCATTTGCTCTGGATAAAATTTATGTGCTTTATTGAAAAATGAATTTCTTATAAATCTTCCAGCTCCGTGAGGAGTTACATATTTATTATCATCGTAATTTCCAGAAACTATTGCATATTTTGGATTTTGATCCATAAATGAAATAACCTTTTCAGCATAGGTTTCTTCATATATGGTATCATCAGTTCCTATCATGTGGTAGTCTGTTGCTTTTAATTTTTGTTCTATAGTTAATTTTATAGCTTTGTTCCAATTATTAACTATTCTAGTTACATTGTATCCTAAATCGGGATTTGTTATTATAAATAAATTATCAATTTTTTTTTTCAAATCATTTAGAATTAATGGAGTTTTATCTGTTGAACCGTCATCTATTACAATTATGTATTCTGGTTTTAAAGTTTGATTGTGTAATGACAAAATTGCATTTTCAATATTTTTTTCTGAATTCCTACATGTTGCAATTACATAATAATTGCCCATAAATCAATAAAAAAAAAACAATATAAGAGTTTATTGTCATATTTCTTCAATATGGAGTTCTTATAGTCAATTTGTTGTTGTTGTTGTTTTAATTTATAATTTTTTTAACTAACTTTTAAATTTTGATAAATTATTTCTTTTATTGTTTCTGAAGTTTTGCCATTTCCTAAAAAGTTTTCATTGGATTTTATTGGTGTCCAGTTCTTTATTGCATGTATTATTTTGTCTGGATCAAGCCCGGTTAACAAATTAGCACCATATTTAACAGTCTCAATCCATTCTGTATTTTTTCTAATTGTTATACAAGGTACTTCTAAAAGAAATGTTTCTTTTTGAATTCCTCCCGAATCAGTTATAATTTTACTGGAATTTTTCATCAGGTATATAAAATCTAGATATCCCAAAGGTTCTATAATTTGTACATTAGTTAATTTCTCTATTTTTTCTAATAGATTATTTTTCTTTAAAAAAGAGAGTGTTCTTGGATGTATGGGAAATATTATTTTATATTCTTTTAATTTCTCAATGGTGTAGATTAAAGTAAGTAAATTCTCTGTTATATTTGTATTTTCTGCTCTATGCATTGTAAGCAGTATATATTTACGGGATTGAAGGTCGAGTTTTTCTAATATTTTTGATTTGTTGTATAATTTTACTTTGTTTATTATTTCTACAGATATATCACCTGTGTTGTATTTTTTTCCACTAATATTTTCTCTTTTTAGATTATTTACTGCATTATCAGTTGGTGCAAATAAAAAATCACTTAGGTGATCGGTTATTGTTCGGTTGATTTCCTCAGGCATATTTTTATCGAAACTTCTAAGACCCGATTCAACATGAGCTAATCTTATTTGTGCTTTATTAGCTGTAATTGCTCCTGCCAATGTTGAGTTTGTATCTCCATAAACAATAGCTAGATCAAATTTATTTTTTGTGAAAATGTCATCCAGTTTATTGATCATTTGGGCGATTTGTCTAGGTGCGGTTTCTGATCCTACTTCCAAATCGTAGTCAGGAAGTGGTATATTTAAATCACTAAAGAAAATTTTAGATAAATTGTAATCATAATGTTGTCCTGTATGAATGATTGTGTGTTCTGCAATTTCTCTTATTGAAGAATGAATGGGTGCAAGTTTAATAAAATTTGGACGAGCTCCTACTATTGAAACAATTTTCATTCTGGTTATTGAAATAAATTAAATTGTATTAATTACTTTTCATCAAGGTAAATTTTTTAATTGATCTGCACCGAAATAAATTATTACTAGACAAACATCATTGATTTGAACTATTCTATGTCTTAGATGAACAACTACCTGATTGGAGAGTTGAAAAATCGTCACCTAGTTTAAAATAATATATCTCATCGTTTTTTGCGAAAGCAAACTATGGTGATTTTATCCTTGAATTTTACTAAAATTTTACAGTCAAATTGGAGTCAAGATCAGTTATCAAATTGCAGATGAGGGAATTAGAAATAATGCCCAAATTAATACAATTTTTGATGAACTTGCCTGATCTTTTTTATACACCTATATTTTGTCATCTGAATAAAAAAATTAAAGATGGAATGATGATGAATGATATTGACGTATTATCTGGCGTTTACTTTAAGACAAGGCTTTTGGATTGTTATTTTTGATGCATGTTCAAAGCGATTTTATAATGAGTAAAAATTTACTATTTAATATTAGATGGTTCGTTTATATCATTCTACTGTAGATAGAATTTCTGAAGCAGATATTGTCATAATTGGTATAGCTGATGAGTCAAAATCTCATGCTAGACGAAAAGGAACAAGTAAAGGACCGGATATTATTCGTATTGCTTCGAATGAATCGGACTTTTTTGAAAGAGATGGAAAAATTATTCCTATTTGTCCTATGAATGGTTCTATTAATAGTAAAAAGATATTTGATGATGGGAATATCTCAAGACAAGATCTTTATCAGCTAATTTTCGATTTAGTTTCAACCAAAAAAATACCTATCATCATAGGAGGAGATCATTCAATTACTACTATTGCTTTACAAGCGATTAGTGATTTCTTTGGTAAGGTGGGATTGCTTTATTTTGATGCTCATCCTGATTTTGTTTCTTCAACAACTGATTATTATGGATCTGTGTTGACTGATTCTTCTAACTGCATTGATTATGAAAAAAGTTTATTGATAGGTACCAGATCGGCTGAACTTGAAGAACTACGAAATGCTAATAAAGTGGGATTAGAAGTTGTTACTCCAATTGATATAGCTGAACAAGGAATAGGGAATATTGCTGATAGAATTAAATATAAAAATAATAATGGGATACGTTATATTTCAATTGATCTTGATTGCCTTGATCCTGCTTTTGCACCTGGAGTTTCTGTACCTTCTCCTTGCGGTATTTCGAGTATAGATCTTATATATCTATCTAAATTGGCAATTTCATCTGGTATTGTTGGACTTGATGTTGTGGAGTTTACACCTGATTTTGATATTAATAATATTACTGCCTCTTTAGCTGCTAGAATTTTATTAGAATCTATTGCTTCAATTAAGATGCCTTGAGTATTGAATTCGACCTGAATTTTAATATCATAATTTTTATCCGAATGTACACTTTTCTGTACTATACTATATGTAATATATTGATCCAATTGTAATAATTAGCAGTTTATTTAATATATTGTACGATTATCTGCCGAAATATTTAGCTGTTTCCGTAAAATCTCGACTTTTTCTTTGCATGGATATTCATTTCAGTAATCTCATTTTATAATTATATTGATGCCTTGATTGCAGATATTTCTGATCTATTAGATATCTAATATCTTGATTTATCGTTAAGATGTTGTGATATATTACTATTAGTTAATAGGGAGTTTGAAAATTGACTCTTTATACCATGTAGTATAGATAAACAGGTTTAACAGTAGTTAGGTAATTGTCATTTTATTTGTAGTGTGGAACGAGTATATGAAAACACAAATTGATTTTAATTTAAATCATTATATACAAATATAACTATAAGAAAAATATAGCATGTGTCTTTCAGGATTAAAATAAGACGTATTGTTTCATTCTTAAATGAAATTTCAATGACTTTAACTGAGAAAAATATGGATTTTCCAGAAATGTTCGAAGATTATGAAAAGTATCATGCTAATATAAATACTGGAAAAGTTTTACGATTTGAATTAATTAAAGATTGGATATTGCCTAATTCTTCAATTTTGGATGTAGGTGTTGGTGATGGTCTGATGTCTGAAATGTGTTTAAAAAATAAAAATGCAATTGTCTCGGGTATTGATATCTCAAATACTGCGTGTGAAAAGGCTCGTGAACGGGGAATATCCGTATCTGTAAAAGATATAAATTATGGTCTAGGTCTTAAACCTGATGAATATTATGATTATATATTACTAATCGAAGTTATTGAACATACTATTTATCCTCAAAAAATTTTACTAGAAGCAATGTCTCATTCTAAAAAGGGGGTAATTGTAACTATTCCTAACAGTGCATATATAAAATGGAGGCTTCAACTATTGAGAGGTTATTCTCCTAGACAATCATTTTCTCATTTACATTATTGGTCAATAAAAGATTTTGAACTTTTCTGTAAAAAACTCGATATCCAAATAATAGAATTCAAAACTGTACTACCCCCGTGGTTATTAAAATTTAAGAATTTATTGGGTTGGCAGCAGTGTTGGCTAATTGCCCCCAAACAAAAAAAATAAAATGATATTAAACTCCTCGGATGGATATTATTAGTATATTTAATATGTTCATTCTTCTTCTTTTAGATTTCCTTTTTATAGAAATTAATCATTATTTAAAATAGGGGTTACATTTCCTTTATATGTTCAGTGCATCATAATTACCTTTGTTTTTTTAAATTCTAATTTAATATGTAGTATTTCACAAATGGAGTGTATAAAATCAAATAATATATTTTGTTGTTGTTGTTGTTGTTGATAGGTAATCATTGCGTTGAGTTTTGTTGTATGATTGCGAAATTCTTTTTCTTATGATTATATCGTTTATCAAAATAAAACTAATTGTGAATAAAGATACCTCGAACTTGAATTGATTTTATTTAAAAATAACTAAAATGGAGTTTTAAAATAAATCCATGTAATATATAAAATAAATTTATGAATCAAATTTATCCTATTGTATATACAATCAATATTTTTTTGGGTATAAATTCCTCCAAATTATTTGACTGTTCTTAAATTTTTATAATCTATAACTTTTTAAAACAAATCTTAGTCCTTCTTCTATGCTTGTTAGAGGTTTCCAATCAAATGATTTTGTAACCTTTGTGATATCAGCTACCATCTCTGTAATATCGTTTGGTCTGATGGATTTGTCATATTGAATATGTATTTTTAAATTTACTATTTTTTCAATTATCTTGATAATCTCTTCTAAACTATGGCTTTTTCCATAACCTACATTATATATTTTATAACCTTCTGGAAAATCATTTAAAATTTTTAATAAAAGATTTGTAAAATCGTCGATGAAAAGAAAGTCTCTTTTTGTACCTTGATGACTCAAAAATACCTTTCCATTTTTTTTTATTTGTGTGATGATTGAGGATATAAAAGAAAGAGGATTGGATAGTGGTCCGTATATATAAAATGGTCTCAAAGTTACTATATTTATTCCATAATCTTGAGAGTAATATTTACATAGATTTTCCGAGATGACTTTGCTTTTATTATATGGAGTATGGGGGTTTATTGGATGTTTTTCATCAATTGGAAGATAGACTGGTTTTCCGTATACATAGGTACTTATATTGATAATTTTTTTTATTTTTCTATCTCGGGCAAAATCTAGAACATTGAGTGTTCCACTTATATTAGTATGATATGTTTCATATGGATTATTGATAGAGTTTGTAATAGATGTTTTAGCTGCCAGATGAATTATGGCGTCTACATTTTCAATATGCTGGAACTGATTCTTTTTCTAGAATGTTGATTCTCTTCTTTTCGTTATTTTGATAATCTGTAAAACTTATTCTTTTATCTTGAAATTTTTTAGTTAAATTTGTTCCAATAAATCCTTTATCTCCAGTAACAAATACTTTCAATATGCATCAAAATTATTCAAAATTAATAAAGCCATAATTCAGATTTATAATTCTTGTACCACTCTATCAATAATAATATTCCTTTTTCAAAATCAGTTTCTGGTTTAAACTTTAGGATTTCTTTTGCTTTCGATATATCTGCAAATAACCTTTGAACTTCTGTAGGTCTCGGATCAACATGAATTGCTTTCAAATTTTTATCTGAATTAGCATGTTTTAATATCAATTCTGCTATCTCATTAACAGATATTTCCGTACCACTACCAAAATTAATGCCATTTTTTCCCGGATTATTTGTTGACATTAAAACTTTATCATATGCTTCTACCGCATCATCTATATACATATAGTCTCTGGTTTGATTTCCATTTCCATAGATAATTGGTGGTTTATTTTGTAATACTCTATTGATAAATATTGCGATAACCCCTCCATATCCTGAATCCTTTTGTCGTGGACCAAAGAAGTTGAAACACCTTACAATATCTATACCCAAATCATACGTTTCATTATAAGTGTAACATAATCTATCAGCTGCGATTTTGCTTACTCCATAAGGATGTTGCGCAGATAAAGGATGTTCTTCATTCATAGGTACATATTTAGCTGAACCGTATATCTCGCTAGTTGATGCAAAAAGAATTTTCTGAATATCATTCATTCTTGCAAATTCTAAAACCTTCATAGTTCCATTTACATTTATATTAAAAGTTTCTTCAGGATTTACAATAGAACGATCTACATGGATTTGAGCAGCTAAATGTATTATTGCATCTAAATCTGTGGGAAGACTTATGATAGATCTCTTGATGTCGAACATCATCATGAATAAATTTAAAATTCTTTCTGTGTAATAGAGTTCGAATATTATTGAGATTTCCATTAAGTAGATTATCAAGAGCATAGACTATGTGACCTTCATTAACATATTTTTCAGATAGATGACTGCCTAGGAAACCTGCAGCTCCTGTAATTAATATTTTCATATTTTGTTATTACATTATAACTATTGTATGAAGTTTTTCAATGTCTATGTCATTATTCATTTTATATCTTTTATTTGGTATTTATAAATTACATATAGCCATATTATTTTTCTATATAACCCTTATCTGGTCTTGTACTTCTCATGCATTATTTCTTTGTAAATTCATTAAAACTATTGACTTTGAATGTATTTCTCAACAAAGACTGCCACACATCCCAAATAAAAGGTGTATGGAAGATGCTATATCCTCAAGTTATGCTTTCTCTTTTTTTATTATTTGATACTTATGACTAATGAGTAATAGAGATGCATAAATCTATTTCCTTAACTTTACAGAGCAAAACTAACATATATACTAATTTAAATTATCTGCTATTAAATGCGTATTGCACACATTGGGAATACTGCGGGAATTGGCTCAATGTTATCTAGAGAGCAGCAACAAAAAGGTGACGATACTGATGTTTTTGTATTTGATGATTTAACTCAAAGCAGATTTGGAGGAACAAAAATAAATTATAATTCTTTTTTTGATAAAAACTTATTTTATATGCGACTAAAACATTATGATATATGGCATTATCATTATCCATATGGTAGTTTACATGCTTATTTAAAGAAAAATTTTAAAAAAAAAATCTTTTTAAAACACTATCATGGGAGTGATCTTCGAATGACTGGAGAAAAAGATTTGGATTTTTGTTTGGTATCTACTCCGGATCTTTTAAAATTAGCACCAAATGGTAAATGGTTACCAATTCCAGTTGACATAAAAAAAATAGAACAATTCAAAATGGAGTCAAATTCTACTACTGACAAATCTCTCCATATTGCACACTATCCTTATTATTTAAATAAGCCTGAGTGGGATTATTTTACTCCCACTTTTAATTATATTGAAAAAGAAAGCAAAGCTATTGTTGTTAAAGTTATTAATCTTAATCATGATCAATCGTTAGCGGCGATTGGTAAAAGTGATTTATATGTAGGAAAAATAATGCCTGAAATGGGTTGGTTTGGAACAGCCGAAACTGAAGCAATGGCTCTTGGTAAACCCGTTATAGCATATGTTTCCGACGAATTATATGATATTTATAAACCTCCTGTTTTCAGAACCACAAAAGATTCTTTTAGACAAGATCTTTTAGATCTTATTAATAATGAATCTGAACGTAAAAGGCTTTCAGAAGAGGGGCCTAGATATGTTAAAAAATATCATGACTTGTCAATTATTTCAAATAAGGTTTATGAATATTATGATTATTTTAAAAATAATTAAGACTTTTAGATTATATCGATTATTATTAAATGTTTAAAATACCTTTTTTAGGGTAAAACTAAATTAGAGAAACAATTTATACCTTAGATATGATAAGAAAATTTAATCGAACTTTTATACGAAGAAGATGGCTTGATTTTCGAAATGGTCACAGCATTTACCTTGCGTTTTTACTGGCGTTTATTAATTTTATCCTGATTACTTATAATTTTGCCATTAAGCAATTACCTTTTGGAATTGGTACTCATTTGAATCTTCCCATCTTTGTCCTTATTTTTTTTCTAATATATATACCAGGCTTCAATTATGATAGGATATTGGCATAGAAAACATCAATATTCGGTTGAAAATGAAACTTTAATTAGAGAGAATTGGGTTTGGGCTTGGATAAGTCAATATCAAATTAGATTAATAAAAGGGAAGACAACTCCAAAAGAAGATGAATTTATTATAAATTATCTCAATGAAATATTAAAAAGAACAAATAAACATGAATTAGTGGGCGACGATGATGTTACTCCATTTCCAACGGATGAATTAATCAAAGATATTACCCAGTCTCCAAAAAAAGAAAAACCATATGACGTCAAACTAATACAAATTAATGTATAATTTTATAACGCATTTACTAATCTTCTCATTTTCTCAAAACTTATTTCAAAACCAAATCTTTTCTCTTCCTTTTTCATATTTTTATACATGCTTAATAACAAGTTAAAGTGTTTTACAGTGCTTAATTTGCCATCCATTTTCAATCTTATGATTTTATATACGTCATAATAATATTGAAATTTTTTCAAAACTCTTTTCCTATATTCTTCTTTGTTAAATTTGTCATTATTGTCTTTTTTTTCTTCAAGAACTTTTAAAAATATTTCACAACATAATAAAGATGGGATTATTCCTTCTCCTAGCATTGGAAATACTGTGCCTATCGATTCGCCTACTCCTATAATATTATTACTATAAAATGGTTCCATTAAATATTGGAGGCGATAATCGTATAGGCCTTCCAATTTTTTTTATTATTTTTGCATCAGGATGTTGATTAAAAAATTCTTTTATTCCATAATAATTTTTATCTATGTCTCCTGCACCAACAAAACCCATTCCATTGTTTAGTGGAAAATACCAAAAATATCCTCTTGCTCCTTTATATCCAATCACATAAAACTCTTTAATATCATGAATATTTTCTACCAAATATTCATATGCAGGAATAATAAAATCATTTTTAGGTTTTGGTAATAGTGCTCTGTGAAATCCAGTACAATCCAAAACATAATCGTATTTATCTGTTAGGAAAGTTTCTTTTTTACAAATGGTGCTAAAATTAATATCAATATTTTTAAGCAAATCATTTTCCCATTGTTTTTTGTTATATGTTACTAATCCATCTAATTCCAGAAATTCTTCTTTATTGTTGGGAAGTCTCCATTTTAAGTTTTTTTCCCGTATGGAATATGTAATCATTGAATTCTAAACCTGCCTTTTGAGAAAAATATTCCAGCATATGTTTTGATGCTCCCCATGCACATACTGGCCAGTGTTTTTCTTTCTGATATGCTTCAAAAATTGTTATATCATGGCCATTATTATAAAGCATGCTGCCCAAATAACTTCCAGCAACACCAGCTCCTATAATGGCAAATTTCAAATATTATTACAAAGTAATAATAATAATATTAATTTTTGTTTAATTAGTATTTTTGAATAGGTGTAAGTATAATCTATCAAAGAATCTTATCATATAAAAGTTATAATTAATCTACTTGTTAATTATTTATATTTCATAAAAAGTAATCTTGAATTAGTTACAAATAGCAGTTTCCTATATATATTATACAATGATTGTATGTTTGAATGAATAATAAAATATACCTCATGACGGCAATAATGGCATTTGCATCTGTGGGTGCTTTGTTAATACAACCAACTTTGGCAGGAGCAGCAACAAACAAAAGTGTATTTAGTGGACCTAGTTCTACCTACTACAACTCTAGTAGCAATACCGCTGATATAGCAACTGCAAGTTTATCATGTGGTCAGGTTATTAAAGATAGCGTAAAGTTATCAGCAAATCTTGATTGCAAATCCGATGGTTTGATTGTAGGTGCTGATGGTATTACTATTGATTTAAATGGACATACTCTTAATGGACCTGGACCTCAAAGTTCAAAAATAGGTATTATGCTTGCAACTTCTAGTGGTGTAACTATTACAGGACCTGGAACAATTTCTGGATTTCAAGCAGGAATTCTGGATTCCGGTGGCCAAGATAATCAAATAGGTAAAGTTATCTTCGAAGACAATCAAATTGCAATATTCACTACTGGTGCAAAAAATACCGATATTGAACAAAATATGATGTTCAGTAATGCGATAGGTATGGCTTCTCACTCATCACAAGGAACAACATTTACAAACAACTTGCTTGACTCATAATAGTCTTGGCAGGTGTAACACTGGTTAATTCTGCTGGTAACAAAATAGATACAAACATAATCCAAGGTTCAAATAATGGTATATTTGTAGATGGTCAAAGTGTCAAGTAATGAAATAACGACAAATACTTTAATGGAAAATACTGGAGTTGATGTTAACAATGCTAATGGTCTACCAATTAATATAAACAACAACCTTTACATCAAACTATGTGCAACACATCTGTGCCAGATGGTCTGTGTATAGCAAGCAAATAAATCCTCCTCTTTTTATTTAAATTATTTTAAATTTTATAAACTGGAATTTTTAAAAATATTTAATTTATACTATAATAGTAATATATATATTTTATCTAATAATTCTATATTTAATAATATGCATAATAAAGTTATAATAACTTTTAATGGATTCTTATCTTTGATTTTGATTTCAATTCGCTTTTAATTTATTGTTTCTCTTAATATTTTTTCTCCTTTCAATTACAGCTTTTTTAAATAGGCCCAAGCAAATAAACTCATCTGAAAAGTAGATCTTATCTACTGAGATCTAACCATACTGCACTTTCGTTAATACCACTTATGATAAAAGAAATGGAAAATACCAATGCTACTACTATTCCGATTGAACAGGTTATTAATGCAACTCCATCAAATGTTACTGCACTTCAAAATATAGCTAAAAACAATATCTTAAATAATATAAGCAACAAAAATTTATTCGTAATATAGCAATAGCACTAACAACATCCAACAATAATCCTGGTTTAAATAATAATACTTTGGTAAACAATGGTCTCCAATAATAGTCAATAATTTTAATCCTGCAAATAAAACTGACTCTTATTCCATTTGTAGTTAATTTAACTAAAAATACCAATGCTACTGATATTGCAATGGAAAAATAATTAATGCAACTCCATCAAATGTTACTGCACTTCAAAATATAGCTAAAGACAATATCTTAAATAACTTAAACAATATCCAATAGCACTCAGCTAATCTCTTAGAATAATATTACGCAATAGCACTAACAACATCCAAATACTGTTTAAATAATATACTTGGTAATCAAGTTGAAAAGTCAATAATTTTCATTTCTGCAAATAAAACTACTCTTGTTCCATTTGTAGTTAATTTAACTAAAAATACCAATGCTACTGATATTGCAATGGAAAAACAATCAATGCAACTCCATCAAATGTTACTGCACTTCAAAATTAGCTAAAAACAATATTATAAATAAGTTAAACAACATTAAGAATTTGTCTAGATAAGTTTTATTATTGATTTGTATTTATAAAATCTATATATACTTTGTCATCTTATCATTAAGATTTCAATTATAATTATTAAATTCTGATTTTTTTTAAAACTATTGCTTTTGACAGAGACCAGTAAACCATTTTTTATTACTTTTTAGGCATAATAATATGACGCAAATAATTGTAATTTAATTAGTTTTGTATATTAAATATAGCTTTAACTATAATTGAATCATTCAACAAAGAGAGCTTTTGCATATATTCCTTATTAATATTGTATCTTTTTTTTATGGGCATCAATTACTCTATATCTTATGTATTTATCCTCTAAAGAAAACTTTGGTGGATGGGGATTATTTGTTTCCGTTTTACATAACTGGGCAAATCTCTTTTAATGTGTATTTATAGCAATTTTTACAATTTCTAATTCTATGTTTCATTTTTATTGTGTTTTAATTTATATTTTGATGTGTTTTTTTAGATTCTTCTCTTGAAAATTTAAATGTACCGCCATTTTTTTCTATGTTGTTCTTTATCTTTTCTATTGCTTGGTTTGAGAACTTCTTCTGCGATTTTAAAATTCTCTGCAGTAACTGTTAATCTATATTTTGGAGCTCCAATATATGTTATATCATATTTTAGCATTGTTTTTTGAACCTTCTACAGAAGTTAAAATATTCTTTATTATGTCAATACCATTGCCTTTTTTTACAATAATTTCTAGAACTGCTCTTACTTCTATATGGGTATTTGAATTTTTTTACTTTCATGTTCTATGGCTTCAATTACTTCGGGTTTTAAATCTAAACTGCTTAATACTTCTGTTCCTTTTATTGCTACTGCTTCAAATGCATCATAAATAAAATCATATTTTTGGCTTAATTTGTCCTCTATTTCTTTGATTGTATTTTGATCATAGCCTAATTTTGTTTTTATAATGTCCATGAATGCCGATCCTTTTTCATCTTTTTTTACTTCAATTATTTTTGATTTTTTTTCCTCTCCTGTTACTTGTTTTAATGATAAATCTACTTCAGATCTTGCTTGATTTACTCTTATTACTTTTAAAACAGTTTTTTGTTTTATTTTACATATCTTTCAATATTTCTTATCCATCCTGTAGCTATCTCTGATATATGAAGAAAGGCTGTAAGATTATCATATTCATCAAGGGTTACATACGCACCATGTCCTGTAACTTCTTTGACTGTAACTATTACTATTTCTCCTAATTCGGGGAGTTTTTTTGTTTCAGAAATACTCAATATAGTTAAACCATTTGTTAGATTAATTAATTTTGCTTTTTATTTTTCTAATAATCAATACCCTTTTTTGCTTTTATGCCTTTTTTATATGGGTGTTTTATTTCTTTCATTTCGGTTACAAGATCTGCTAATTCTAATATTTTATCGGAAATATGATTTCCTGTCATTATAATATTTAATTCTGCTGGTTTGGATTTTAGTAAATTGATTACCTCTTCTTCTGTAATAAGATTTAACTTTAATGCATAATTTATTTCATCTAAGAATTATAGTATTATATTTTCTTGAACTTATTTTTTCTCTTGCTATTTTTAATGCATTTTTTGATGATTGTATATGTTCTTCAATGAAGATGATCATCATCAATTATTCCTACAAATCCTTTGCCTGTAACTATTAATTCAAAATTTGGTTTAAGTTTATTTGAACTGTATAATTCACCATAATCCCATTCTCCTTTTATAAATTGAATCATGCATACGTTATGATTATATCCTATTGCTCTTAATGCAACACCCAAAGCTGCTGTTGTTTTACCTTTTCCGTTGCCATAATAAATAATTATTAAACCTTTTTCTGTCATTTTATTTTAAATATTCATTTACTTTTTAATACATTTTAAAAAATCTTTTTTATATTTATGTTTTCAATAAATAACTAAATAATTTATACTTTGATAATTTTTAAATTTATTGATTTTGAATTAACTATTGAAGAATTAAATTTCATTAATAAAAATGAATGTTGTAGGTTAGCTACTATGTTATAGAAATAAGCCTCATGTAGTACCTGTTTCTTATATTTTTTCTGAGGTTTTTTTATATTTGCTACTGATTATAATACAAAAAAATTATTCAATATTAAAAATAATCCTTATGTAAGTATTGTAATAGATATTTATAAGCCTTTTAATAATAAAGGAATCGTTATTTATGGAAATGTAAAATTAGTTGAAAATGGTAAATCTTTTACATAATGTATACGATTTATTTTTTAACAAATTTGAATGGGTTAGGAATAAGTCCTTGGATTGAAGGAGAAGCTCCATTTTTAAAAATATATGCCAAAATCAAAAGCGGTCTGGGGCTTTGAATAAACATGAATAATTTTAAAAACTAGATTAGAATATTTTGCTGGGGAAGTATGTAAAATACTGTTTCCAATTCGGGTTGATACTTTTAAAGGATTTGGATCGAATATTTCTCTATGTACTTTGTCAAGTATTGATCTTTTGATAACGATATCTAAACTGGATATAATGGATAATCTAGTTATTGCAGGTCGTTTACTACTCTGAAAATAAGGGTATAGATCAGATGATATGAATATTGTATACAATAATCCTCAATTAAAATATATTATATTATGTGGAAAAGATACCAAAGGTCATTATCCTGGTGATGCATTAATTAGTTTGATTAAAAATGGGATAGATGATGGTGGTAAAATTATTGGACACTGTTGCTCCATATCCTTATCTTTGCTCTCGATAAAGAAAATATCGCAAAATTTAAAAAACAAATTTCTATTATTGATTTGCGAAAATGTTTTGATTTATCATAAAATTTCGAAACTGTTAACTCGCTTAGCAGTTAGTACTTTTTTATTTTTATTATTAAGTGGACATTGAATTATCTTTTATTTCTCTACTTTGAATATACTCTTTATAATTTCATCTATTTCTATTGCTGTTTGCAATATTTTACTTTTTATTGTATTTGATGAATTGATAAACATTTTTGTATCTTTTGGAAGGCAGTGTCCCCCTATTCCATCCCTTGGTTCAAGTATTTCTACATTCCATTTGGTATTGAGTGAATCTCTTAATTCTGTAAAGCTTATATTGTTAGATTTGCAATAAAGATACAATTCTTCTGCAAATGCAATTTGAAGATATCTGTGAGAATTTTCAATGATTTTAGTTAATTCTGCTACTTCTATAGAAGAAACAGGATGCATTGGTATTGGATAGTGAGAGTTGTTATCGACATTATATTACTTGCTGAAGTAAGAAGAAGAATGATTATATATTATTGTTCATGTTCTTTTCCGTTTTACTTTTCCCATCATAAAAATTCAAACCATGCTGCAAACAACAGTTGCTTACTCCTCCTATAATACGTAATTGATTAACACCATGGATTTGTTCTTCCAACGCATACCATCTATGTGGTGCATGAACCACATGAAGTCTATGATCTACCTTTTCAAATACCTTTTTTGATGTACCTTTTGGAATAGTACTTTCTATTGATATTAATGCCCCTGTTTTAGCTTCTCTTGATATCTTTTCCATGACAGACATCAAACTCTCTGTTTGTGGAGAAAACATATCATCCGGTCTATGTGTTGCTACACAAACTATCAGCACATCAAAATCTTTGAAATTGTAAGTCTTTTTAATACCATAATTTGATTCTGCAATTTGCATAGCTTTTTCATTTATATCGTATCCAAAAGCATCGAAACCTTTTTCTTTAACATATTTTGCTACAGGAAGCCCTAATTGGCCTAGTCCTATAACAACTACTTTACTAAATTTTCCTAAAATATTATCATAGTACATTATTGGATTCTATTACTCATCTTCCTGTTGATGATAAATAATGCTTTCTGATATTTTTAATATTTTTTAAGATCTATTTTATTTTTCTATAAAACTTTTCTGTTTTTATAAATCACTTAAATCAATAAACGCTTTTAAATTATGAATTTTCATACGGATGAAATAATCTACATTCAGTGATTCTTTTATTAACTGGTCTAACTCTGTAAATAGAATTTATAATGAACATATCTTATAATATCATGAAAGAAAAGTTCTCTCAAATGCATTGTTTTGCCTATCTGTATCTGTTTTTTCAATGATTGTATTGGTAAATATGATCTTTATTTTTTTTGATAACGTTATTAATGAAAGATCTCTGATAAATTTTCTTACTTCTAAACGTGTATTATCTTTAAACTTATACAATAAACATTGGAATTATATCGTCAAGTAATATTAGATCAAAATCTAATATTTTTATTTTTTTTATTAATTTAACGAGTCACTTAAGATTCATAAACTCTTTGATAAGCAATATTTTTTAAATATGTATTGCTGTTTTCTTTATGTATATATCTTTGTCTATCATACTGTTTTATTCTTTCTGGTCTAAAATTACCGGAACCATCAATATGTAAATTATTCTTTTATTGTATATGCTGTTTACTGCACAAATTAAAAAACTAATTTGAGTTTTTCCTGATCCCTTTTTACCTGTAATTTCTATAAGGTTTCCAAATTTTGTTTCATTATATAATAATTTATCTAAATCTGTTATCCCTGTTTTATATATAATATCATTTAAAAATTGATTTAATAAATATTTTTTATACTTTTAATCTGGATTCTTTATTGTTTTAATATTTTGATTTTATTCATAAAGGAAGCTTTTTATTGTCGCCTAGATTTTTTCACAATTGAATAACAATATGGCAGCATCTCCTTCACAACAGCAACCTACTAAAAGACCTTTAAATGTACTACAAAAATCTGTTAATAGAAAAGTTGCTGTAAGATTAAAAAGTGAAATTGAATATAGAGGCAGAATGACAAATGTTGATTCATATATGAATCTTATTTTAAATGATGCAGAAGAATTTGATGGTAATGATTTGATGGCTAATTATGGTAAAGTAGTTATTAGAGGTAATAATGTGCTTTTCATTAAATTGGAAAAAGAATTTTAATTATTGATATAATCTTCTAAATTTATTTCTATAGCGAACTAGAATGTCAAGAAGATTTATTTTTACATCTGAAAGTGTTACAGAAGGTCATCCAGATAAAATTTGTGATAGAATTTCTGATTCAGTTTTAGATGAATTCTTAAAAAAAGATCCTGATTCCACGAGTGGCTGTTGAAACATTGACTACTACTGGAGTTGTAATTGTAGCAGGAGAAGTTACCTCTAAATATAAATTGGATATTCAAGATATTGTTCGAAATGAAATTAATGATATAGGTTATAATAAACCCGAATATGGTTTTGATGGTAATACATGTTCAGTTTTAGTGTCTTTACATGAACAAAGTCCGGATATTTCTATTAGGTGTTTCTCTCAAATGGTATGAAAGAACAAGGTGCTGGAGATCAGGGTTTAATGTTTGGATTTGCTATAGATGAAACTCCTGAATTAATGCCTCTGCCAATTACACTTGCACATCAATTATCGTTATGTTTGTCCGATGTAAGAAAAACAAAAGAATTAGATTGGGTTAGGCCAGATGGAAAATCTCAAGTATCTATTTTATATGAAGATAATAAACCCAAAATCAATCGATACTATTGTTTTATCTACTCAACATTCTCCTGATGTTTCTCAAGAACAAATTTGTGACGAAATAAATAATCATGTAATTAAACCCGTTTGTCACGATTGGATACATCACTAATACTAAAATATTTGTAAACCCTACAGGTAGATTTGTAATTGGTGGACCACCTGGAGATACTGGATTAACTGGAAGAAAAATTATTGCAGATACATACGGAGGGATGGGGCGCCATGGTGGAGGTGCATTTTCAGGTAAGGATCCTACCAAAGTTGATCGCTCTGCTTGTTATATGGCTAGATATATTCTAAAAATATAGTGGCTGCTGGATTAGCAACTAAATGTGAAGTTCAAATCGCTTATGCAATTGGGGTTGCAAAACCAATTTCTATAATGGTAGATACTTTTAAAACCGTCAAACATTTCTGAGGAAAAAATTGAAGAAAAAGTTCAAGATGTTTTTGATACTTGCTCCTGCAGGAATAATAAAATCTTTGGATTTAAAGAGACCTATTTATAAAAAAACATCTGCATATGGTCATTTTGGACGATCTGATATTGATTTGACATGGGAAAAACTGATAAAACAGATCTTTTAAAAACTCTCTTAATTTCAATGATGTATTTTTTTACTTTATAATTATAGTTTAATAGAAAATTTTTTTAATTATACTTGTTGATAATATATTATACTTGATAGATCTTTTAAAATCTTCTAATAATGATTATTTACAACAAAATAATACTGATGATGATAATGACTTATCTATTGCAGAAAATGAGCAAGATCTTTCAAAAGAAATAATAGAGAAAAAACAAAAAGGTCTTTTAAGAACTGGATTCACTACAGGAACTTGTGCATCTGCTGCAACAAAATCTGCATTATTATCACTTTTGACCAATAATATCTCAAGAATATGTTCAAATAACTCTTCCAAAAGGTAAAGTAGTAGACTATGAAGGTTTCTTGGACACAATTTAGAGATGAATTTGTTACTTGTGCTGTAATTAAAGACGGTGGAGATGATCCTGATGCTACTCATGGAGCTGAAATTTGTTCAACTGTACAATTAACCAGTGATATTGGAAAGATTTTATTGATGGCGGAATTGGTGTTGGTAGAGTTACAAAACCTGGACTTGGTTTGCAAATAGGTACGGCAGCAATCAATCCTGTGCCGATGAGAATGATTAATCAATCTATTGGTGAAGTATTTGAAATTTATAATCAAGTTATGAAAACAAATGGATTAAATGTAATTATTTCTGTTCCAAAAGGTGAAGAAATTGCAAAGAAAACTGATAATCCTCGGCTTGGTATACTTGGTGGAATTTCAATCCTTGGCACAACCGGCATAGTTCTTCCATATTCTACTGCATCGTTTGCTGCATCCATCAGACAAAGTTTGATGTTGGTTTGGCTTTGGGTTCTGATGTTTTTATTCTTACTACTGGAGGAAGAAGTGAGGATTTTTGTAAAAATTTATTTGAAAAAATGTATCCTGAGCATTCTTATGTTCAAATGGGGGATTTTGCTGGATATAGTGTAAAGCAGTGTTATGAGAAAAAAGTAAAAAAGGTAATTATTGCAGGTTTGTTGGTAAATTGACCAAAATTGCTATGGGTGTAAAGCAAACTCATGTAAGAGGATCTCATGTAAACATGGATTTTATGGCAAAACTGGCACTTAGAATGCAAAGTTTCTGACAAAATGTTATCACATTAATTAAAAATGCAAATACTGCAAGACATGTCTCTGAAATAATTGATTCTAATAATATTGTTGGTTATTATGATCTTTTATGCAAGTATGCATTTCAATCAAATGTCTAGTTATTCTAACAATAATCTACTTGATTGATATAATTATGTTTGATTTTGATGGAAATGTTATCGGAAAGTATCCTTAATAACAAAATATCTTTTTGTAATATTAAATTTATTTATTAATTTTACAATTATTAGTTTAAAGTAATCTTATAATAATGAGCATAAAAAGAGGTATTGTTAGAAATGTTAAAACATTTATGTGGAAAGTTTATCTATATGGATATATCGACTGAATAAGACAAGAAATTGCAATAGTTGCAATTACTAAAAATGGAATTGAGATTGCTAAAAATCTAAAAAACAAACTTGATATTTCTACAAATAAAAAGGTCGAAATATTTGCACCATCTAAATTTATCAATAATGATTTGTCTATCTCATATTTTACTGAACCCATAACTCAAAAGATGGGCTTTTTCTTTACCAATTATAATTCTCTAATTCTTATTTTTTCTTTAGGAGCTGTTATTAGACTTATTTCTCCTTATCTAAAAGATAAAAAAACAGATCCTGCAGTTGTGGTAATTGATGATTCTGCAAAATTTGTAATAAGTACACTATCAGGACATCTGGGTGGTGCAAATGAACTTTCATTACTTGTCGCTAGTATTTTAAAATCAATTCCAGTTATTACAACGGCTGCTGATGTTAATAAAACAATCCCTGTAGATCTTGTAGGTAAAAAATTTGGTTGGATTATTGATAACTATGAAAATGTTACTAAGGTCAGTGCTATGATGGTTAATGAAGAAAAAATAGGCATTTTTCAAGAATGCAGGAGAAAAGAATTGGTGGCCCGTTGATGCATTGCCAAAAAATGCTAATATTGTAAATGATATAGATGAATCTTTTAAATGATTCTTATAAATCTTGTCTTATAATTACCGATAAATTAATTTTCAATGAATCATATATTGAAAAAATCTGTTATTTATAGACCTAAAACATTGGTTATTGGAATAGGGCTTCACTGGGATACTACAAAAGAAACAATTGAAAATGGAATAAAGAGTGTATTAGAAGAAAACCACTTGAGTTTTAAAAGCATTAAATTAATTGCATCACTAGATAAGGGAAAACCTGTTAAAGGTCTAGATTCTTATTGTAAAGAAAATAATCTTTGACATTTTGCTATTTCCTAAAGAAACTTGGGTAAAGTTGATGTTCCTAATCCTTCCGAAATTGTTGGAAAATATGAAGGTACCTATAGTGTATCTGAAGCTTCATCTTTGCTAGCCTCAAATGGTATTTTAATAGTACCAAAGAGAAAGTTTCCTCCAGATTTGACAGTTGCAATAAGTAGGGTGAAAAATGATTGAAAAAATCCTTATTAATAGTTGATAGAGGTAGCAAAATGAAGGAAGTTCAACAAGAATTATTATGATACCTGTTCAAAAATTAAGATGCAGACTGATTATGATTATGTTGATTATTGTTTTCTTGAAGTTTTGCCTCCATTTATCAAAGATGGATTGAATAATTGTTTAAGTCAAAAGGTTGATTCCATTACCGTAGTTCCATATTTTCTTTATCCTGGAATGAAACTTAAAGATGCAGTAACACAAACTTCTCATTTTACTAAAAACACTAATGCTAAAATAGTAATTACAAAACCATTATCCTATCAACCAGCAATATCTAAAATCGTATTAGATCGTATAAACTCTTTATTATATGAAAACTAAGGTTAAAGATACAAATTATTCTCTTTTATTGATTGGTCATGGTAGTAGTGATAAACGTGCTAGAGATGCTTTTTTATATACTGTAAAGAGTTTAAAAAACCATTTTAAATACGTTAATTTTTGTTTCCTTGAACTTGAACCTCCCAATATAGAAGAAGGTATTAAAGATTGTCTTGCTTCAAATCCTACTTCCATATTTGTGATCCCATATTTTTTACATAAGGGTATTCATATACAAAAGGATATATTAATTGATATTGATAAAGCATTAGAAAAATATAATTTTTCTAATTTATATATAGCTGAGCATATAGGAGTTGATTCTTTAATAATTGATCTTGTCATTTCTTTAGCTAAGGATACTGAAAATAAAAGTGGATTATTCTAATAATTCTAATCTTGATTATAAAAGTGGTTCTGCTAAAGGACCGCGATATGTCCACATCGTTCATTTAATATAGAAAAACAAAGCTTTGATATTATTGAATCTGAAATTGGGAAATCATGATTATGATAAGGATCAGTGGGCTGTTGTCAGAAGAGTAATTCATGCTACTGCAGATTTTGATTTTGCAAAAAATTGCAAAATCATTTTTCATCCAAAAGCCATAGAATCAGCATTTTTGGCTTTCTCAAAACAATCGTTTATTGTAACTGATGTGGAAATGGTTTTACATGGTATAAATAAAAAATCTCTTTCAAGTCTTGAATATGGAGGGTATTTGTTATATAAATGACCCAGAATGTATTCAAGATTCAAAAAAACATGAGAAAACAAGATCTGAATTGGCAATACAAAAAGCAATGGATAAAATAAATAATGGTATTGTAGTATTGGTAATGCCCCTACTGCTTTATATGAAGTTATATCATTAATTAAGGAAAAAAAACTTTCTCCATTTCTTGTTATAGGAATTCCAGTTGGATTTGTTTCTGCAGTTGAATCAAAATATGAGTTATCTAAATTAAATATTCCATATATAACAAATATTGGTAGAAAAGGAGGCAGTTCTGCAGCCTCTTCAATAATTAATGCATTGATGTTACTTTATATTGCAAATATTAGAAAACAAAGATAATATTCTGTATTATTTATCTTTTCAATTTTTTTATGATTTGACAATTTTTATGATTAATGATTATTTATTTTTCTAAATATTTGTTAATGTTTTATTATTTTTTATTATTTTTTCATATACTTATAACAACTTTCTATAAAATTGTTTGAAATATTTGAATTAATAAAATGAGTATGCATATAAGAGGCAATACAATTATTTAAATAAAATCCGTCATATCCATCAATAATTCCTTTTCCTCTTCTTAATGTATAAATCATCTTTATGTCTTTATTGATTGTTTATTATGTTTGAATAATGAAATTCATGTCCACGAATTGTTTTTATGTTACCAAATATTGTTTTATTATTATTTAATATTGCTTCAGTATATCCTAAAGTTAATTTTCCTGTCATTATTGTCTCTGCATCAAATAATCCTACCATTTTGTACTTTTTCATTTTTGTTTCTATATCCTGAAATTGATTTTGTTAAATACATTAAGCCACCGCATTCTGCATAAAGTAGGCATGTTATCTTGTGCCAATTTTAAAATGTTCTTTTTTAATGGCGTAATTCTTTTCTAATGCATCTGCTATTATTTCAGGAAACCCTCCACCTATTATTATTCCGTTGCTGTCAGATGGAATTGTGTATGCTATCAATTGGGCTGAAAAATTCTATTCTTGCTTTTTTTTGTAATATTTCTATATTATCTTTATAGTAAAAATTAAATGATTTATCTAGAGCAATTGAAATTTTGATCTTTTTTCGTTTGATTCTTTTCTATTGTGTATTTCTTTATCTTTATATACTCTGTCCGTTTTTTTATTCGATATATCCAATTTCAATTACTTTTTCTATATCGATAGTTTTGTAGATATTTTTTTAGCATTTTCAACTATATTGTTTATGATTGTTATTACTTAATTCTCTTGTTGGAATTAAGCCTAAATGTCTTTCTTGAAGTTTATTCTTTATTGCTAAATATTTTGCCTATTATAGGAACTTTTATTTTTGATTCGAAAGCTTCTGATAATATATTTTAAATGTCTTTCACTTGCAATATGGTTTATTATTATTCCTTTTATTTTTATTTTTTTATCAAATTTTATAAAACCTAAAGTTATTGCAGCTAGCGACCTTGCGGTTTTGCGAGCATCTACAACTAAAATTATTGGAGTATTTAGGATTTCAGAAATATGCGCAGTACTTGCATAGTTGTTTTTTCCCGATAGTCCATCAAATAATCCCATTACTCCTTCTAATACTGCAAAATCTGAATCTTTTGTAGAATTGAAAAAAGATTCAAAAATACCTTGTTTACCCATTAACCATACATCTAAATTTTTTGAGCTTTTTTTTGCAATTGCATTATGATATGAAGGATCTATATAATCCGGTCCGATTTTAAATGGTTGTACTTTGTATCCTTTTTTTTGAAGACCATATATTATTGCCATGGCAATTGTTGTTTTTCCAACTCCACTTGTTGTACCTGATATGATGACTCCTGGTATCTTCAATAGCTATTGTATTTTAATATACGATGAATAAAAATATTATTTGTATTTTTTAAAATTCCTTTTGTTATTGCATGTATATGTGTATGTAAATTAAAAGATATGCAAAATTGGTTAAGTCTAATTGTTGACTATTAAAACAAAAAATTAATATTTTAACTTTACCTAGTTATCATATAGATATATTAGGTTTTTAAAGTATGTTATATATATATGATTAATGACAGATGAATATAACAACGATAAAAGAGAATTAAAAAAAGATGCACACAATGCTGCCGATGATGCTCATAGTACATTGGGAGATGCAAGTAACAAAATTCAAGCAGGTCTAAAGCAGTAGCCAATAAAATAAAAGATCAAGTAAAGATACTGGTTCTAATACGATAAAGAAAAACTAAAAGAAGAATTAGATTAAATCGTGTGTAACGGTTTATATTTTATTTTTATATTTTATTATATTTATAAATTTTATGAAATTTTTTACATAATTTGTGTTTCATCTTTATGATTGAGAACAAAATAATTGAAAATAACTCACAATAGGTAAAAAAAAATTATATTTGATATATAAAAATTCCTTGATTGTTTTTTTATTTTTTTTATATATCAAATTCAATATTTAAAAGAGAACAATTTCTTCTAGTAATTTACAGTTCATTATTCTGTAGTTTATCAAATCTGCTATACTATAGATCGCTTGTATGATTGGAAACAACCTATACTATCCCTATATGGTTATATTTTATCGGTTTTTAGTGATGCTGGTTCTATTCTATAGTTTACCAGTCTGTCACTATATTCGACACCTTATCGTACTTTCTCGATTTGTTTCTAAATACATCACTTATCAATCTGTATTTTTTCAATCTACATATGGCATGTTCCACTACTATCTTCTTTTTAGAATGAATAGTGTTGAACTCGATTTCTTCTTGTGATAGCCCTTGTTGGTTTCTCTTCTTTTTGTATGGTAAGGCGGATAGTTGTTCTGCGGATAATCCTTTTCTATACCAAGATATCCAAGATCAACTACATTAACAACCTCTTTTGGAGTGACAGGACGATCCCTCTTATATATTCATTTATAATCATGTTTTCTTCCTTTCTTATAGCCTATTTGTGAAGGATATAACCACGATTGTTAACCATAATCTGATTTTTGATGGTATGTCTTTTCCTTTTGCCTGATGAGTAGAATATCTTTCTTCTTTCTTTATCGACAGGTATTGGAATCTGTTGTTGTTCGGTACAATCTATGAAAGCAAGAAGCCTGAAAAATATTGTTCGATTTCCTTGCTGGAGTTTTTAGCCTCTTTGTTATTGGGTATATCTTTTGTGGAATTGGTACACATTGTTTTACCAGTCCCTCAATCTTTGAATGATCTCTGTGCAGATGTTACTCTTCTGATCCAAATCAAATAGAAAGCCATCTAAAGCGTAAGTTATGTAAAGACGATAGTACACTAAAAGCATTGGAAATCTATTCTTAACATCTAGTTTGAAAGGTCTTCCTACAGACTACCTATAAATCGCTCCCTATTCTTTCTTTTTGATAAACACTTCATCTCATGTTTGTCGTATCTTTTTGTTATCTCTATATCGTTAATATTATCAAACTCTTGCACTGTCAAGCCCGTGAATGATTTAAAGAGCAATATCTTTTTGGATAACCTGTCATACTAGAGCAAGGAAAGGGACAAGAAATCGATGAGCCCTAGATCATAATAGTTGCTTATTCCAATTATGCAAGAGATCATATATGATATTTTGTAATATTTCCTGAGTCTGTTCCCTAAATGTGTCGCCAATTATCATGTATTTTTTATATTATAGATTGTAGTATGCTTTACAATAATACTCTTTTTTATAATTACCTTGAAAGTAAAGAGAGTAAAATGGTATATAACTTTTTTACTAAATATTTATAGCTTTGTTTATCTATTTATGATCAACTAGTCGTAATGGTATAGTAGTAACTACTACTTCTATACATAAAGACATCGTTATTATCGTAACATGTGTGGAGGCAAGAACCAAAACACATGTTATTATTTATATTAATTTAGAATCTGTAATATAATGAATATTTGACACTTATTCGGGTAATTTAAAAAATTAAAAAGGAAATTTGATTTCCTTAAATTTTTATATTTTTATAACTTGTAGATTGTTATAACAAGGAATTAGAAATCCTTAAGTGAATAGAGCCTTTTTGGAATTATGTGTTATTCTATCATTATTTTTCTTAATTTTCTGTTATATGTTAAACCAAATCTATGTGATTCATCACGAATGTGCTGTAATATTTTTAGAGATTTTTTATTTTTGGGAATTATAATGGGGTTATTTAAAAATGGTGTAAATATCTCTTCATTTTCTTTTGCCAAAGATATGCATTCTAATTTTTCTAGTTTAATCTTTTTCAAGGCCTTTAAAGCCACGTTTAAATGGCCTTTTCCTCCATCAATTATTATAAGATCTGGTAATTCGTCTTCCTTTTCCATCGAATCTTTTGCATTCCTTATTACATTATCAGTGTCAAGGTAATTGCCATCTTTTTCGTTATCTGGATCTTTTGTCTTGTATCTTCTGATTATTATTTCTTCCATCATGGAAAAATCGTTTTGATTGTAAATTTTTTTAATTTTAAACCTTCTATATCCATTTTTATAAGGCATACCATCAATAAATCTAGTACACGCTCCTACTGCAAAATCATTTCCAAAATTTGATATATCAAAGCAATCTATTACTATGTGGAATTTTTTTTAAATTTAATAATATTTTTAATTCCTCTAATGCTGGTTCATAGCTTTTTTGAATATATGTTTTTAAATTACTAATGATTAATTCCATTATCTTTATTTTATCATTTTCTTGTTGATTTTTGTATATATTATCATCATCATCATCATTTGATTTATTATAATATCTGTCAATTTTATTATCTTGACTACTTTCCTGATTTGTTATAAGGTCAATATTCTTAATTTTGACATTGTGACCTGATATTTTTTTTAAGACTAGTTCCAATTTTGATTCTTCTTGTATTTCTTCATTGAGATAAATTGTGTTGGGTATTATTGGATTTGAATAATAATACTGTGATATAAAATTTTCAAAGGAATTGTCAGCAATTAAATCAAATTGGTATTTTTTCATATCATTAATTACACCATTTTTGCTTATCAATGTCATAACATATGCTATGTTTTTAATTTTTTCATAAACTATCCCTATATACTCTTCAAATGGCTTGTTTTGAAAATGTGTTTTCTATTTTTTGGTGATATCGTAGATTTTTTAATCTTAATAATGTGTCTCTAATGTGTATTGCTTTTTCATATTCTTTTTTATCAGACGCAACTTTCATTTCACATTCTAATTTCGAATAGAATTCATCAAAATCATGATTTGTTTTTAAAATATTTTTTATTATTTCAATGTTTTTATTGTAATCTTGTTGAGAAATTTTATTAATACAGGGGGCATCACAATTGCCTATATGATATTCTAAACACTCTTTTTTTGGCAATTGTTTACAAATTCTTATTTTAAACATTTTTCTTAAAAGACCTATAGTTAAGAATCTTGAACTTCCTTTAACAAAGGGGCCGAAAATTTCCCCTTTTGGTCCCATGAATTCTCCATTTCTATTTCTTCTTGTTACTAAAAGTCTTGGAAATTTTTCCTCAGTTATTTTCAAATAAGTATATCTTTGTTGATTTTTTAATTCTATATTAAAAAGTGGCCTATATCTTTTTATCAAATTTGATTCTAGTAGAAATGCCTCAATTTCATTATCTGTTATAATATAATCTATTTTTTTAATTTTGGAAATTAAAATGGATGTTTTATCTCTTGAATTATTATGATGTTCTTTTGAAAAATAACTTTTAATACGTTTATTTAGATTTTTAGCTTTACCGATATAAATAATCTTATCTTGGTTGTCTTTCATGATATATACCCCTGGTTTTTGAGGGAATGTTTGTTCTAGGTGGTAATCCGGAATTTCTATTTCCAACTTATCAATTATTTATTGTGAAAAAACATTATTTATATTTCTTCTTTAGTATGTTATTTGATATTTTTTACTTTAATCATGTTTTGCTCATTTAAATCAATATGTTGTAATAATTTTTCTTTTAAAAATTTTGCAGTATAGCTTTTTTCATTATTTATAATTTCTTCTGGAGGTCCATTTGCAATTATCTGACCTCCATCATATCCGCCTTCTGGACCTAAATCTATTATCCAATCTGCTGCCGAAATTACATCCAAGTTGTGTTCTATAATTATTATCGTGTTACCCATTTCTCTTAGTTTATAAAGAATTTTTAAAAGTTTTTTAACATCTGAGAAATGCAGTCCTGTTGTTGGCTCATCAAGAATGTATAGTGTATTTCCTGTATCTTTTTTGGATAGTTCTGTAGCTAATTTTATTCTCTGTGCTTCTCCTCCAGATAATGTTGTTGCTGATTGACCTAAATGTAGATATCCTAGTCCAACGTCATTTAATAGTTTTAATTTGTTTGCTATTGCTGGGATATTTTTAAAAAACTCTAAAGCTTCTTCAATTGTCATATCGAGCACTTCTGAAATATCTTTTCCTTTGTATCTTATTGCAAGTGTTTCGGTATTGTATCTTTTTCCATTGCATTGATCACAAGTTATGTATACATCTGGAAGAAACTGCATTTCTATTTTTCGAACACCTGCTCCTTCGCATATATCGCATCTACCATGAGGTAAATTAAAAGAAAACCTTCCTGGTTTGTATCCTTTTTCCTTCGAGTCTTGTGTTAATGAATAAAGTTCTCTTATTTTAGTAAAAGCATTAACATAGGTAACTGCATTTGATCTCGGTGTTCTTCCAATAGGAGATTGATCAATTCCTATAATTTTATCTATATTTTCTATTCCTTGAATTTTTTCATATTTTCCTATTGTTAATTTTGATTTGTAAAAATGGTTCATCAAGTAATTATATAGGATATCATTTACTAGAGTGGATTTCCCTGATCCTGAAACACCTGTAACAACTGTGATCAGACCAATTGGAAATTTTGGGTTAATATTTTTTAAGTTATTTTCACATGCACTTGAAATTGAAATGAATTTTCCATTGTTTTCTTTTCTTTCAATATTCTCTAAAACTTTTTTCTTTCCAGATAAAAATTCTCCTGTGATAGAATTTTCATTATCAATAATATTTTTTATTTTTCCAGATGCTACTATCTGACCTCCGTGGATTCCTGCAGCAGGTCCGATATCTATTATCCAGTCTGAATTTCTTATTATATCTTCATCATGCTCTACTATTATTACTGTGTTTCCGAGATCTCGCAATCTGTATAATGTTTTAATTAAAAGAGAGTTATCTCTTTGATGCAATCCAATAGTGGGTTCATCAAGAACATACAGAACACCTGTCAAATTGGAGCCTATCTGAGTAGCTAATCTTATTCTTTGGGATTCCCCGCCTGAAAGTGTTGATGCTTTTCTATTTAAATTCAAGTAGTTTAATCCAACACCTAGTAAGAATTCTAGCCTACTTTTGATCTCTTTTAAAATCTGTTTTGAAATAATTGCTTCGTTTTGTGTTAAATTTATTTTATTGAAAAAATCTATTGTTTGATCTATTGGGAGATTACAAATATCCATTATAGATTTTCCATTTATTTTTACTGAAAGTGCTTCTTTTTTTAATCTGTTTCCTTTGCATTTTTCACAGGGTTTTTCTTTCATAAATTTAGTTATTTCTTCTCTTTTTGATTCAGATTCTGTTTCATTGTATAATTTTTCTAAATTGGGTATTACGCCTTTGAACCTACCAGAATATTCCCAAGAACTTTCATTTGATTTTGAAATATAGTTATAATTAATTTTGATATCTGTTCCATACAAAATAACGTTTAATTGCTCTTCATTCATTTTCTCTATAGGTGTATTTAAATTAAAACCAAATTTTCTTCCAACATCTTTTAACATCGATGTTCTGAAACTTGCAAACTGACCAGTTGACCAAGGTTTTATGCCTCCATTTAGAATACTTTTGCTTTTATCTGGAATTATTAAATCAGGATCAAATTCTATTTCTATTCCTAAACCGTTACATTTGCTACATGCTCCAAATGGTGAGTTAAATGAAAAAAATCTAGGCTCCATCTCCCCCAAATTTATATTGCAATATGGACATGCATTTTTTTGCGAAAAAATATAGTCTTTATCTTCTATATTCACAATCATTAATCCCTCACCCATATTTAGCGCATTTTGTACAGATTCAAAAATTCTATCTTTTTCTATATTTTCAAAATCTGGAATTATTCTGTCTATTATTACATCAATCGAGTGTCTTTTTTGCTTTTCTGTTTCTGGTATTACATCTAGTTTTTCAAATTCGTTTAAATTTACTATTTTTTTATCTACTCGTATTCTTAAATATCCTTCATCTTTTAAATCCTTTAAAACTTTTTCATAAATGCCTTTTTTTTCTCTAATTATGGGTGATAAAATAAATATCGTTTTTTTATTTATTTCTTTAACATTTTCTATTTCTTTTATTATTTTGTTAACTATTGCATCAATGGATTGTTGGGACTATTTTTCTGTCACACTGAGGACAATGTGGAATTCCAACCTTGGAGAACAATAGCCTTAAATAATCATAAATTTCTGTTATTGTTCCTACCGTTGAGCGCGGATTTTTATTTGTAGTTTTCTGTTGAATGGCAATTGCTGGAGACAACCCTTCTATTACATCTACATCTGGCTTATCCATTATTTGCAAAAATTGCCTAGCATATGCTGATAATGACTCAACATATCTTCTTTGACCTTCTGCAAAAATTGTATCAAAGGCTAGTGTGGATTTCCCTGATCCAGAAAGCCCTGTAAATACTATTAATTTATTTTTTGGAATATCTAAATTTATATTTTTTAAATTATGCTGTTTTGCGCCTTTAATGATTATACTATTATTTTCCATTTAATTTCTATATGTTTTATATTTTAATCATTAAGATTTCATTTATTTTCTTTAAATCTTCTCTCTGTTCTATAGCTTTTTCAAAATCAAGATCTTCTGCAAACTTATTCATTTGATTTTCTATTTTATTTGATAAATCCATCAAATCGTTCCTTGTCATTGTTTTTAAATCTATATCAAATTTTGATATATTTGAAATTTTTTCTGGAACTTGTTTAATGATTGTTTTAGGCTCAATTTTGTTGATATCGTTATATTCTATTTGCTTTCTTCGTCTTTTATTAGTTTCTACAACTGCTTCTTTTATGGACTTTGTTACAACATTTGAATATAAAATTACCTTTCCATCTATATTTCTTGCAGCTCTGCCAAAAGTTTGAATTAGACTTGTATAACTTCTTAAAAATCCTTCTTTATCCGCATCCATTATTGCTACAAGTGAAACTTCGGGTAAATCGAGTCCTTCTCTTAATAAATTGATTCCTACAAGAACATCAAACTCTCCAGACCTTAATTGTCTTAGTAGTTCAGTTCTTTCTATTCCATTTACTTCCGAATGTATGTATCTTACTTTTATATTGTTTTTTGATAAAAATTCTGCCATGTCTTCTGCCATCTTTTTTGTCAATGTTGTAACCAATGTCCTTTGGTTTTTCTCAGATCTTTTGTTTATCTCTTTTATCAAATCCTTTATCTGATTTTTGGTTTCTCTAATCTCTATTTGGGGATCTACAAGTCCAGTGGGCCTTACAACCTGTTCTACCAGATTATCATTGTTACTTAATTCATATTTTCCTGGAGTTGCAGATACAAAGATTACATTATTAAAATATTTTTCAAATTCTTCAAATTTAAGTGGTCTGTTATCAAATGCACTTGGTAATCTAAATCCATAGTCTACCAGTGTTTTCTTTCGTGAATGATCTCCTTTGAACATTGCCATAACTTGAGGTAGTGTTACATGAGATTCATCAATTACAAGCAAAAAATCTTTTTTAAAAAAATCTAAAAGACAATATGGGGGTTCACCTGGTTTTCTTCCATCAAAATGTCTTGAATAATTTTCAATTCCATTGCAGTATCCTAATTCTGTAATCATTTCTAAATCATAATTTGTTCTTGACTTGAGTCTTTGTTTTTCTAATTCTGAAGGAAGATGTGGTAACCATTCTTCCAATTCTTCTTTTATTGATTTTATTGCATTGATTCTGTACGTTATCATCTATCAGATAATGTTTTGCTGGAAAAATGGTTACTATTGATTTTTCTTCTCTAATGGTTTCTTTTGTATCTTTATTTAATGTAAAAATATTCTCTATCAGTATTACCATAAAGACTTATTCTGATCATCTCTTTTGAATATCCTGGAATTATATCTATAATGTCTCCTTTTGATCTAAAAGTTCCATTTAGTGGGACTAGTATCATTTCTTTCATATCTGATTTTTACAAGCTTGTGAATAATTGATTTTCTGCTTATATTCATACCTTTTTTTAAAATGATTGATTGTTCTTTCCATTCTGTAGGTGATCCAAGTGAATAAATACATGATACAGTAGCCACAATAATAGTTGGTTCACCTGACAATAACATTGAGGTTGATTCAAGTCTCATTTGTTCAATTTTTTCATTAATTTCAGTATCTTTTTCTATATATGTATCAGTTTGTGGCATATAGCTTTCAGGTTGATAATAATCATAAAAACTAACAAAATATCCTACATTATTATTTGGAAAAAATTCTTTAAATTCTGCATATAGTTGTGCTGACAGAGTTTTATTATGTGAAATTACTAGAACATTTTTATTTAATTTTGAAATAACATTTGCAATAGTAAATGTTTTACCACTACCAGTAACACCTAATAAAATTTGTTTTTTTTTATTTGATTTTATCCCTTCAATTAAATTATTAATTGCTTGTGGTTGATCTCCTTTTGGAGATAGAGAATCTAGAAAGAATAAATTCTTTTTTTCTTTTTAGTATTTTGAGTTTAAATCAATTTCAATATTATTTTTATTATTATCATTGTGTATTGTTAAAATATTATGTATGGTAGAAAAGTTATTCAATCATATTTTATATATACATAATGTGAAATAAATATTATTTTATTAATTTTTAAAATTAATAATTAGAAAAATTTATTTAGTGCATTTACGGGGGAAATTCTTGAACCTTTGTAGGCAGGATATAAACCAGAAAAAATACTCAATCCTACCACTGCTGATAAAAATTTTTAAAATCTCTATTAAATTGAAAACAGGATATATTTTTATTGGTAATTTTAAAAAAAATAAAAAAGCATTCTAAAAGAACATAAGAGCCTAAAAATCCAAATAAAATTCCAATTCCTGCACCAATCATGCCTATTATTACAGATTCTGTTAAAAACATTCCTAGTATTGTTTTGTTTGTTCCGCCAAGTGCTTTTAAAATTCCAATTTCTCTTGTTCGCTCAACTACTGATGTATATATTGTAATTATAATTCCTAACGATCCAACTATTAGGGAGAATACTGCTATGCTTGAAATAAATGTGGAAATACCTACTATGAATTTGGTCAATGTTTTTATTATTTCTAAAGAATTTAGAATTGAAACTTGGTTGTTAAAATGCTTCTGTATTGTTTTTACAATGTTATCCACTTTGTTTATATCATTATAAGTTAAAAATAATATATCATAGTCACTTGATTTGTTGAGAATTTCTTTACCTTCTTTAGTTTCAATAAAAACAGAATTGTCTATTATGGGATTACCTGTAGAATTTATAATTGCAATCACATTAAAATTATTATTATTTTTTGATTTGATGATGATTCGGATGAAGATGAATTTGAACTTTCTTGAATGTTTTGTACAGTTATGTTGTTATTTGTCTTTTCTTCTGGGTTATGAAAGAGAAAGACTTTCACTTATTTTTTGAGGTAATACTATATATTTTTTTATTTATTTGTTGATGATTGCTCTTTAATATTTGATTATTACTATTAAAATCAGGAATAATATTTTTTAAATTTGTAAAATTAACTGCAATAACATTGGTTATTTCAGATTTATCTCCATGTTTTAGTAATATCATACCTTGATATGCAGGATCGACAAAATCTAACACCACTTATATTTTGTAAATATTTTATAGTGTTATTATCAAAAGGTATTCTTTTTTCTACTACAGTTAAATTTTTATCAAATAAAACTTCAAGTTTATTTTGAATATTTTGCAAGTTTGATTGTTGAATTTTATCTGAGTTTGAAATTATTATTTGATTTGGTAGAATTTTTTTAAAATTCTGTTCTACAAAATCAATAAGACCTTGGGTTAAACTATTTAAGGATACCAATAGACCACAACCCATTGTTATCATCACTATTGTGAGTATATTTCGAGTTCTCCTTTCTTTTATTGAACTTAATGTTAAAAAGACAATCTCTTTAAAATCCATCTTTTCTTAATGAGATAAATTACTTTGGTTATTATATAATGTTTTTAAAGTCGATTTTGATTATCATTATGTTGGGCTAGAATCTAATGAAATTCTTGCTATTCAAAATATTGCATGTGAAACATTGGGTAGTTTAAAAGAATTTCTTTTGTCAGATGGTTATAGAATTTCAGAAATTCTTGCATCAAAGCAAAAGATCCCTGAAAATATAGAAAATTTTGATGCAATTTTTATTTTAGGTGGCCCTATGTCTGTAAATGATAATTTTGAATATTTGATGAAAAGAACAACAACTAATTGTTAATTCTATAGAACTTGGAATTCCTGTTTTGGGCATTTGTTTAGGATTCTCAAATTATAGCTAATTCTTGTGGAGGAAAAGTATACAAGGGATCAAAAAAAGAAATTGGCTGGGGGTTTGTTGATATAACCGATGATGGTAAAAATTCTTTATTTAAAAATATTGCAGATAAAAAAATTCAAGTATTTCAGTGGCACGGTGATACATTTGTATTGCCTAAAAATGCCAATATTTTATCTTTATCTAAGTTTATATATACAAGCATTTAAATATAAAACTGCTTTTGGAATTCAGTTTCATTTAGAAGTAACAGAACAAATGATTTTAGATTGGATAAAAGAATATCAAACAGAAATTCAAGATGAAAATATAGATAAACAGGAATTAGTATTTGAATATGGAAAAAAAAGTTAAAGAATTAAACAAATATTCAAAAATAGTTTATAAAAATTTCATATCTTTAATTAAAAAATAATATGTATGTATCTAATTTTATAATGAATGATCAATCAATCAATCCGCTGTCTCAATCAGGGGTAATTGGAGCTTGGTCATAATTTCAAATTCCTTATCTTTATTCTATTGTCATATAAGACCATCGCAATCATCAATTTTATTGATTTTGAATTTAATTTGCCTGTTTTACAGTTCTAGCATATCTTTATTAGATCTTCATACTTTGTACCTTTGGAAAAATTTCTATAAAAATATTATAAGTTAAATAGGGTGTGCAAAATAGATTGTAAATATGATATTTATTATGAATGTATTGTAAAATTTTAATTAGTATCTAATATACAAGAGATTTCTAAATAAGATTTTTCTATTTTCTATTTTCTATTTGTATGCTAGGGTTATCCTAATTATTATTTTTGTTACTTTTATTGGCTATTACTCTTTGTTTCATACTTTTTGATTCTTCTGTATTTAGAAATTTTAACTTAATGAAGAAATGCATTACTTTTGTTATGTCTATTTTCTTTAAATGTTTTATAATTTTTTTATCATTCTAATTAATACTTGTATAACATATATTTTCTAATTTTTCATGTTCTCTAAAAGAGATTTTTATACTTTTATATGTTATATAAGTAAAACGTTATCAGAATTGCTTCAAAAGAATACAAAATGAGATAAAATAATTGACAAACTATTGATGATGGTATCTATGAAAGTAATGAAATTTTAGATATTTTGCAGACAATTGAAATCTTTGTATTAAAGTAAGAACGAATTCTAGAGTTAGACTGAAAACAAATCACATCATTAGAAACCTATCAGTTATATTAGAAAAATGATTTACAAAAATGTAAAGACCGCATTGTAATCTATGGAAAGAGATTGATTGTAGAAACCATGATCTCTTCAATAAAGAGGATATTTGATATGGAGTATGTTTATTCTATTAAAATTAAAAACATGGCACATTAAATAGCGTTAAAAGCATCACTCTATAACTTTTGCATCTTTTTAAATAAATTTAGGAATCATAAAGTAATTAAATTATTCTTTATTTTAAATAAAGATCGTTCTGTTAAAATATATATCTTTAATCATTGTAACTTTATGTCAATATATTTGAATCAATTTTGTTTACCATGTGAGATCCAATAACAATCATTTAAAATTCAGTTATTTACTTGGAAGTTTATCAAATATTTTTTTACAAATTTTTCCACGTTTATATGCATAGATTAATAGTTACGTAAAAGATATCGTAATGTTTTTTTGTAGGATAATGATGTTTGTTTTGCCA
>CAWISD010000023.1:0-10249 GCA_963838615.1 uncultured Nitrososphaeraceae archaeon | reverse complement strand
CTTGAAACCTCCTTAAATTATTTGTATATTTGGCGTTCAAACAAATAACTGGAATCTTTATCCCAAATTACATAGACTTTTAAATAAATCCCATTTAAAATAAATATATATAGATTGTCTGACAAGGATTCCATATTAGAACTAGTTAAATCATCTTATTCAACTGCTCCATTTTATAAAGAAGCATATTGTGGAGTACCAGAAAATTATAAAGATATCAAGACTTTAGGAGATCTTTTAGAAAGCAATTACAAATATCGTTCTACCAAAATACAATTGAGGGAAAATTTAATATCAAAATTAAAAAATAAAGAGAATCCTTTTACCGGTATAATTGGTTTTGAAGACACAGTTATTCCTGCTGTAAAGAGGGCACTAGTAGCAGGTCATGACATATTATTTATAGGTCACATAGGTCAAGGGAAAACAAAATTAGCGGAAATATTATCGGAAAACCTTCTTTCTCCAATTCCGATTGTAGAAGGAACTATAACAAACGATATCCCAACTGAAATCCCATATTCTCAGCTTATTAATCTTTTACAAGATAAAGATATTTATAGATCTTCTACCAGAATTTTTTGTTTCAAAAGATTGTGAAGAGATTATAAAAAATAACAAACTAAATACAAGGATTAAATGGATTGATGGAAAATCCCGATATAGGTACATTTTAGCAACGCCAGATATTTCAGTAAAAGATTTAGTCGGTCAAATTGATGTTGTCAGAGTAATAAAAAAAGGTATAGAAGTATTCGATATCGATTCCTATTCACCAGGTTATCTTTTACAGGCAAGATATGGTATTTTATGTTTGGATGAGCTACCAGTTCTCGATCCACGGAAGCAGGTAACATTGCTAAGTGTGTTGCAAGAAGGTAGATTTACAACAGGGGCATTACCTGTATTTTTTAAACCAGATGTGAAAATTATTGCAACTGCAAATCCAATCGATTACACTCACTCAGGAAAAATAATTGAACCCCTTGCAGATCGTCTTAGAAGTCATATAGAAACTCACTATCCTAGAACGCTAGATGATGAAATATTGATTTTAATCCAAGAGATTGATATGTTATCTAGGAAAAATACATTCTTGCCTATTTTTATATTAAAAACAATTGTAAAAATATTCCAATCACTAAGAGGCAATCCTGAAATAAATAATGAAAGAGGAGTAAGCGTGAGATCCACAATTCACTCTTTAGAAATAATGATAGGTGAGGTTGAAGTAATGAGATCAATTATTAATAATGTAATTACAATTCCAAGGCTTTCGGATATATATTGCATATTTCAATCATCCAAATTCGAATTAGATGAGATGGAGGATACAACAGAAAATAAAATAAAATTTTTAAACAATACAATAATTGAAATTATAAAAGAAATCTGTAAAGATTATTTTGCAAAACTCATTAATGCTGAGGAATTATTATCGATAAAAAATGAGTTCAAAGGTAAATCATTTACAGTTTTGCAAAATCAATATCAAAATGGTCATCATTTTCAATTAGAGCAACAACAGCAATACTCAAATAAGTCGCTTACATCCCATATAAAAAATTCTGATGATAATGCTAGGATTCCTCTGACTAATCACAATTTACTTTATTCAGAACAATTAAAACAGTTTCCATTCACAAAAAAAATCATAAAGAGAGTATTAGATAAAATTGGGGAAGAACAAACAGAATATATTAAAAAAGCCCAAAAAAATAATATCTCGACTAATCTTGAATATTTGGACTATAATAATCAAACCAAGGAATGAAGAATTCTGGAAACAAGAAGAAATCCTCGCAACGGTAATGGAATTATTTTTAGAATATCTTCGATTTTCCAATCCTCCATTATTGGATAGAAAAGAGAACAAATTTGAATATTCCGAAATTTAATTTGAATAACAACAATAAAGAATTTATTTATTTTTCAAAGATCGATTGAAAATAAAGACGAAGATTACCAATAATAAAGTAAATAGCGAACAACAAGGTTTTAATGAATCGGGTAACAAAATCAGAAATAATAACGATTTATTAAAACGTTTTTTTCCTGATATTCTAAAAGCATTAGGTGATAGGGCCATAAAAGAAAACCCGCCGTCCATTCAAGAACTCGAGCAGTATTTACAGAATCACATCCACGATTTGATGGCTGAGGAAAGGAAGCGGAGAAGAAATGTAAATCGCATGGATGATGGTGGTGTTAAAGAAGGTACATTTAATAGCAATTCAAATCAATTTCCATCTAATAAAAAAAATACATCAAGATCATTAAATGGCAACTTGATTGATCCGAATAAAGGGGATGGTTCAAATCTTTCACAAGGAAATTTTAGACTAAATTTTAATTTTAATAATGCCACACCTGCAGCAGGGGACGATCTTCCGATAGTTAGCCAACTAATAGAAAGAGGATATTTAATCGACTCAAAAAATTGGTTAAAGAAAAAAGGTTTCCTGAGAGTTGGCCAAGAGATACTATCTGAAATAATAAAATCTCTAAAAGCAGACAAATTGGGAATGCATGAAACCCATTTTACTGGCACGGGTAGCATAATTCAAGAAAATTCTAAAAGATATGAATTTGGAAATGAAATTTCTAACATCAACATTAATTCAACCGTTATGAATTTCATAGAAAGAAAAATTAACGATAAACAACATATATTAGAATTTCCGCTTGATATCAATTATGAAGATTTAGAAGTATATGAAACGATTGAAGAAATACAGGTAGCAACAGTTTATTGCATTGATCTTAGCTCTACAATGAAATATACATCCATGTATAACGAATTAAGTAGAATAGAAGCAGCTAAACGAGCGCTATGGAGTCTATATATCCTAAATAAAAAATTCTTTCCTCTTGATTCTATATATTTACTTGGATTTGGATCTGTCGCATCAAAAATCAATACTTTTGATATCCCTTTTCTAAAAACATTTGAAACAAATGCAGATTTTTTGCATTATACAAATTATCAATCTGCCTATAGACTTGCAAAAAAAATTCTAAAAAAAAATGGAGTGAAAAATAAAAGAATAGTGATGATTACAGATGGTCATCCAAGTGCATGTTTTATTGATAACTCCACAGAAAAAGATAAATTGATGAAACAAAGACCTTATTCTCATTTTTATTCCCCAGATTATCAAGCACTACATCAACAATACTCAAAGAAAAATAACATCAAGTTAGAGGTAAAAGATAAACAAATCGTGTATTTATGCTACAGATATAGACAAATTGATCAATATATTGGAGAACAAACTATAAAAGAAGCTAAAAACACTTTCAAGTCCGGTATTGCCATAGATACCATAATGGTTAGTGAAGATGATACATTGTTGGATTTTATCAACGATTTAGCAAAATCAGTAAATGGAAAATCCATATATATAAACCCAAAAGACATCGATAAAATATTGATAAAAGATTATTTATTGAACAAAAAGAAGACTATAAAAAAATAATTATTTGGTTATTTATTTTATTTTTGGTATTTAAAGATATTTTGCTACACTACCAACATCTTTAAAATACCTTTTGCACTAGCGTAATTATTATAGTTTGAAGGATATTTTAGATCCTATTTAATTATTTTCATAATGGTTAAGTTGAACTGTTTTACTTGTATATGCGATAGATATAGAATGTGAGATAACCGATGGTGGTGTTTGGGCAAACGAATTATTATTGAAAAAACTTGGTAAGAAAAATACGCCCTAAAATCCCAAAGAAAGATTACCAAAAAATAGAGAAAGGTTCTGGAATCTAGTTTTTACATTGATTGAAATGTAGTAATTTTTAAGATGTATAATATTTTTATATTTTAAATAATTATAAACGAATAACTTTTAAAATTGCAACAAACTAATTAAAATATAAGATATGACAAAAAAAAATGATTCCTTTATTACAGACATTACCGATGGAGAAGAATTAGAAGAGATTCGGAAAATTGCCCATATGTTAAATCCCGATGAAAAGGTTCTACTTGTTGCAAGACAATCTAGATTCAAACCCGGAGGTTCACGCCTTACGCCTAATACAATCTATGCAACAGACAGAAGATTGATATTAAGAGATCCTAGCATGTTAGGTTTAAAAGCAGAAGTAGTGGATATACCTTACAATCTTATAGCAAACGCCCACCTAAAACAAGGGGTATTTTCATCTTCAGTAATTTTCACTGCTCCGGGTTTATTTAATGCCAATATAGGCAATAGGATTCAAGGCGTTAAAAGATTAGGCGTAAGCGAGCATGGAGAAAATGGCGAGATTGATGCAATTCCCAAAATAAAAGGAGATAATTTAATTGAGATAATACGAAATGGAATAATACAAATAAAAGCAAATCCATCAATAGGATACAATAAAACAGTTACTAGAAATACAAATACCCAGGAAGTTGGAGGAGAAAAGTCATCTGTGGTAGAAGAATTGGAGAAACTGGCAGATCTAAAACAGAAGGGAGTAATATCCGAAGAGGAATTCATTAAAATGAAGGCAAAAATATTAAAAAACGATTAATTTATTTTCAATCTTTGATTATAATTTTAAATGTACCGGTTAAATTGTTGACTATTCTTTATTGTTATGTTATAAATTGTCTTTTAATTTATCTAAAGAATGAGTTTTTGAATATGATTTTTAGATATAAAATATAATATAATTAAAAGACATGGTGAAATGAATCAATAGATTTCTTACGCTTTGTTTTACAACCATATTTTCGCAACTGTTATAAATTTGATTTCAAATTTCTCTTTGTAATATTGTAATTTGTATGTTTCAATAACAATCTAATCATAAGATCCGAATTTCATCATTATACAAAAAAAGATTTTTTAATGAATAAGATGAGTATAATGAATTCCACTTTTACTACTAAATTCAAATTTACCTTTCAAAAATTCAAAATTAGATATGATTATAGTCCTAACATTTACTTAAATTAAACCCATTTTAAAAGTACACTATATGCATGATTCTATTGGACAAGACCGAAAAGACCCATTTTATGAAAATAAAGAAAATATATCTGATACTCACACTTTAAGTGAAAATGGTTATATTATAAATGAAAAAAATGAAGATGATAAATTAGATTTTCTTTTTGACAAACAGAATGAACTTTTTAAAAAACAATTGGAAAATAATAAAAATAAAATGGAAAATCTCTATGAAATCAGAGAGCCTTTTGAAGGATATCGTATTTTTATGTTATCCACAGCACTTGTACATGAGGCAATTGAATTGCAAAGAGAAACAAATTGGAAATGGTGGAAAAAAGAAAGCAAAATGAATAACGACAAAATACAGGAAGAAATAATAGATATATGGCATTTTTTAATTCAAATATCCATAGAAGCAGGACTAGATTCAGAAAAATTAGTAGAAAAATATATCGAAAAAAATCAAGAGAATTTAAAAAGACAAGTAAAAGGTTATTGATTTACCTTTGATATGTATATGTTATCCAAGCAATTCCATTTCATCATATAACCCCTTGACTGCCAAAACAAATAGATCTTCTTCAAATACCAACAGCCAATCACTAGTTCCTATAACCGGTAATTTTCGTATTAGAATTTGGGAATCTTTTAACAGAGTTTTTATATAAACATGAGATGGTAAACTATCCTTATCATTGCTTTTTAATCGGCAAAGATCTTTTTGCAATTTTATACCTCTTTGTCCAGCTTGTATATTCATTTTTCTTGTAATGTTGTCTCTATCCACTATCTTTGATGTGACATAACTTTGACCAATATCAAAATCAAGAGAAAAAGATAGTTTAATTTTGGATAAATTACTATTTGGGATTTCTTTAAATAAAAATTTTGATTCTTCGTCAAAAAAAGAGGTTTCTTTCATAAATCCATATTAGAATAAATTAAAAATAAAACTTTTTCTACCTTAGAATTTGATCGTTTTTTCTTGTAATGTAGAAAAAGTGCCATAGTTTATTTGTTCATAATATATTTTTACCTTTTTATAAATATTTTAATGTACTAATCAAGTTACATAATAATAAAATAAATCTTTGAGTATATTATTAAGGGAAAAGGTATAATACATTCTCATTTATTATATTTTTAATAACTTTAATAAGATTTTGTTTTGAAAAAATTTTTTTATCTCTGTAAGAAATTTGTTTCTTCTAAATTTATTATCAATATGTTACAGTTTAATTCATAGCCCCTTTGCCTATTATTTTCATTTAAAAATTAAGAATTTATCGATTACCGAAATAATGCATATAATAAAATTTAAGTATTGAAATATGCATTTGTAATTGGTAAAATTAATAGTTAGCTAATTACATATGAAATCCACTTTGATCTAATTAAATATCTTATTCGGTTGTCCTAATTTTGTCTAGGGGCGAGTATAAAAAATCGTTTGCCAACCCTATCGTTCTAATAACACCTCATTACCCATAAATTGAATTTTATAATTTCTTAATATATCTATACCTAAAATACTAGGAAGATTTATTATTACCTCATAATCTTCTTTGTTTCTTATCATAGGTTTTGCTACAAAGATTGACTCAAAAGTTTCTACAAAATAGCAATCTCCATTTAAATAAAAAGTAACCGTAATGTTATCTAATTTTAATAAATCCATAGACCCGTTAGAAGTTTGTATTTTTCCTACTTCAAGGTTATGAATATTTATTAATTCCAAAGTATCTTTTTTAAATGCTACTAATTTTAGTTTAATTGCATCTTTTACACTTATTATAGTTTTTGTAGATCCTGTATCAATGATAAAATTTATTATAGTGTCATTATCTATCTTTATGTTTTGAATACCTGCCATTATCCAATAAACACTACTATATCTATCTTTAAATCCTCTGAAATACAAATTATATTGTATAATGATGCATTTTTCAGATATTAAATTTATCAGAACGATTGGTTTTGATTTACTACCGTGATCAATTATCGAAATTTTTTTTTGAATATCGGTATTGAACCCGAATATACACCCATATCAAATTCCATTAAAATTTTTAATATCTTTTTTAATTCATTCATAAAAATCTTTCAGATATTTTCCTTTTTTCTCATAGAATGAGTATAGAACATATATAAAGTCAAGGTAATTGTAATTTTATTTTATTATAATTTTTTTTAAAATATTATTATCTAATTGGTATATATTTATTTTATTAGATGGGTTTTAAAATCAAGGAATCTATGAAGAATGGATGAAAATATATAAAATAATAAATCCTTCTCATTTTCGAGCAATTATTATTTATAATTGCTGAATAGTGTTTAATAAATTAAAAGCTTCAGTTATCTTGGTAAAACGCTAATTCTGTAAATCATTTAAATTTTATAAGGAGATATCTGCAACAAAGAATAAAACCCATAGATATTGCTTATGACCTGTATCTTTTATTTTCTTGATGGTTTCTTTTTATCGAATTACTGCAAAAGCATTAAATAGATTTGTTGATGACAATTAATGTTTCTTTTACGTAAATGGAAATGGATACAACATAAAAACTAAAAACGATATGCTTGAAAAGAAAAAATATTAATGAGTATTTTTGTATTTCTTATTTAAAGTGATAAAACTCCATAGGATCTGAATATGAATATACTTGGATTTATTTCATCATTGAACCCAAAATGGCGCTGTTAACAGCTGTGTAAGCTATATGCTACATTTTCTTGTAAAATAATGATGTTTGTTTCGCTATCGTAATGCCTTTAGCTTACTACTCTTAACTAATACTATGAGGGATACCTTCCTCATCAGAATGCTTACGGATGATGAAAAAACATTTTACACCTGATGCTTGAAGATACCGAATCAGGATATAGAGCCAAGATAATCTTGCTCAAAGATGAGGGGATATATACAGTACCGTGCTTTGTTGCATGATTCCTCCTTTCCAAATGCATTTAGCTAACCTATATCAATAAATCATATGAACTGGCCCTTATACAACCAATCTCTAGTTAGGCGTGGTGAAATATTGCTAGGCTTTGACGTCATTAACAACTGGGATACCGAATTAAAAGAGATGAACAAAGACAAGGTTGGATTAGGAACCATTTCATTATCCCAATACATTTCTTCTTTTACTTGGCTATGCCAAAGTAACTTTCATCTTCCTTATAGACAGACCGAAGAAGGAATTGCACAAGAGGACATGCTAAAGGAAAATTACCATCTATTCCCGATTTTACAACAATAAACATAGAAGAATAAACAGGTTAGACATCAAGATAAAAGATACGACAGATAGCAAAAACAAGGAATTCAAAGACGATTACATTGTAATTGCTATAGATAGTACCGGTATCAAAGTAACAAATAGAGGCCAATGGATGAGAGACAAATGGCATATAAAAAATAAGAAAGGATATTTGAAAATACATATAGCAGTTAATGTCAAAACCAAGAAAAATTCTTTCAATGAAAGTAACTGATGATGAACATGTTCATGATAGCAAGGTATTACCAGAATTAGTTAATGACATTATAAAACTGGATAAAAAAATAACTATTGGTGAACTCTTTGCTGATGGAGCCTATGAAGGTAATGATATTTTCAGATATCTAGAAAACAATGGAATTATGCCATGTATTAAAGTAAGAAAGAACGCTAGAGTTAGATGGAAAAAAGGGAACATCCTTAGAAATCTATCCGTTATATCCCAGAAAAAAGATTTGCAAAAATGGAAGGATAGCATTGTAAGCTATGGACAAAGATGGATTGTTATTGAAACTGTATTTTCTTCTATAAAGAGAATGTTTGGTAGAGAATATGTTTATTCGGTTAGACTAAAAAATATGATTCAGGAAATGATGTTGAAAGCATCACTGTATAACAAAATGATATCTATTTAGACAAGATTGGCATAGAATCAAAGATTATAGGAATCATGCAACAAAGCACAGTACCGCAGATAAGAAAATAGTCTGGACCCCTCTAAAATGAGAACACCTGCCAATGGACACTTTTTTATTCTGAAACCAGGAGGTCTATTAGATATCAGGTGTTAGCAGTAGTAACAGCAATAACAGTAATGGTAGTAGTAGGTGGACACCCAGAAGACAAAATAAGAATAGTACTAGAATCCCTGACTACAAACATATCCATAACTGAATTATGTCGCAAATACAATGTTAGACCAAATATATTCTACATCTGGAAAGAGAAATTCATTAATGGTGGTAAAATGGCTCTATCGGCCTCTAAACATAAAAATATAAACCAAAACCTGCAATCAGAAAATGAAAATCTAAAGAAACTGATTGGCGAACTAACCATAGTCAACGATGCTTTTAAAAAAACGTTAGAGGCAAGAAGGAGGAAAGGTTAGCCATGGTACAAAAAAATAAGTGCAAATGGTAGAATTATAAGAAAAGCCCTAAAATATACAGGTTGCATGCAAACATCTATTACCATCGACCAAAACCGCGAGAAATTAAGTTTGATCAACAATTACTGGAAAAGACAACAGAAATTGCATTACAAAGGCCAACATATGGTACAAGGAGAATAGGCAGATATGCTTACAAGGACACTCAAAATAGATATAAATAGAAAAAATTACAGAAAATATTTAGAAAATTAGGATATATTATACCATCCAGGACAAAAAGAGAAGCCATAACATCAAAAAAGCAAGACTGTAAAAACATAAAACCAAACGAGATATGAGGGGAGGTTGATTTAACATACATTTACTGTGGTATAGATGGTTGGGGTTATCTTTTCAATGTGTTTGATATCTACACCAGAGAATGGATCAGCTACTGTTTTGATTTGTCTGCCATAAAAGAAAATGCAATAATATCTGTAGAAAATGCGCTTGTAAGCCATAGAGATGTGATACCCAAACAGCTGATTATAAAAGCAGACAATGGTTCGCAGTACACAAGTAAAGCCTTTCGAAAATCAATGTTAACTCTAGGATTAAAGATAGAACATATTGCTGTAAACACTCCAGAACAAAATGGTCATATCGAGTCTTTTCATAAGACGTTAAAAAAAGAATACATTTGGTCCAATGATTTTCAAAATTATCAACAAACAGATATTGCAATTAGAGAAGCGTTTATTGACTATAACCAAAATAGAATCCATTCTTCACTTGGGTATCTTACACCATATGAATTCATTTCTAAATTGAAAACACAGGTGATAAATAATGGATAAAGGTATCCATCAAATGATACAAATACCTTCTCCAAATACGGGGTC
>CAWISD010000022.1:0-57088 GCA_963838615.1 uncultured Nitrososphaeraceae archaeon | reverse complement strand
CTCGGACGTTCTAGTATAAAGGTTGTATTTGTAGGTGGAGTTTTTGATTTGTTGCACCCTGGACATATTCATACTTTAAAATCAGCAAAATCATATGGGGATATACTTGTTGTAATTGTGGCTACTACTTCTACAGCGTTAAAATTGAAAAAAGATCGAAATATCTATCATGATGAAAAACAGAGACAAGAATTAGTTGCATCTTTATCCTTCGTTGATCTTTCGCTTATAGGAAAAGAAGGAACCTTATACGATACGGTAAATTTTGTAAAGCCTGACATAATTGCTTTAGGATATGACCAGACACATAACGAAAAGGAAATACAGAAAAATTGTTTAGACCTGGGATTGAAATTAAATGTAATCCGGTTATCCTCTCCAATTCCTAAAATTAAAAGTACTATGATAAAAAAAAGTCTTGGTAATACATTTTATGATATTTAGAGCCTATCCCAAAATTATCTTTCTGTAGATGATCATACAGCAGGATAACTGTACCAATCCAAGATAATTCTCTACCTTCTTCTCATACCTGGTGAACAGTTTTCTAAATCTGTTATGCCACGAGTTGGTTCGCTCTACAACCCACCTTTTTGCAGAATATTTTTTTCGTTTTAAACAAGATTATTGTTGCTGTTGTATTTCCATCCTGATCTCATGCTCTTCATCTTTTTCATCTCTTTTTCTCTTTGGAGGAATATGCAGTACATATCCTCGTTTGATTAGTTCTTGTTCTTCTTGTTTGGAATTGTATGCTTTATCAAGACATAGATGTTGAAGATTTCTTCTTCCTCTTCCTGTTTTTTTAGTTTTATATGATGGTGGTGGTCGTTTATGGATAACTGCATTATCAACTACATCTGTTACCAGTTTAATATCATGAGTATTAGCAGATGATATTACAACAGATATAGGGATTCCTTTTTTATCTGTTAAAATATGTCTTTTTGTGCCAAGTTTGCTTCTATCTGTGGTAGGATTATTTCCAGCAGTCATCGCCCCCCTAAAGGAGACTTTATAGATATGCTATCGATGATGGATTGCCATGTCCAATTGGTACCGATAAACTCATCATAGATTTCCAATAGTTTTATCCATATCTTTTTGAACACATCTAATCCATTCCATTCTTGAAACCTACGATGACATGTAGAACCAGAACCATATTCTTTAGGTAGCATTTTCCATTGGCATGCTGTTCTCAGTACATAGATAATTCCATTGATTACTTTTCTGTATCGAACAATTGGCCGACTACCAACTGTCTTGAGTGGTTTCTCCTTTGGAAAAATACTTTTAATTTCATTCCATAATTCATCAGGAATCTTGAGTATAGTAGGATGTTTATTTTTCTCCTTCTTCTGGATGAAGGCCACAGTTTATCAAAAGAGGAAAAGAGCTATAATCCTATCGAATTTTGGGATAGGCTCTTAATATTATTTCAAATCTTTTAATTCAATTGTTACTATGTCTCCATTTTTCAAATTTGCAGTTTCTTTTATACAAAATGGTGAAATTATTTCCATTAAGCTATTATCATGATGAGTTCTTTCTAACAACAGAATTGCCGAATCTAATTTAATCGCTTTATTTTCCTTGGTATTGATATCTTTGTTTTTAAAATTTTTATTATATTTTTCCATTTCTAGAGTTAAAATTGCAGGATAACATTTTACCCATCCAAATGTTCTATTTTCATCCTTGAAACCATGAATATATATAGAAGGATAATTTGTTATTTCTCTTTTTTTATCCATATATATCTTATCTTCTAATTTTAAATTCAATGTGCCTGGAAATGGCTCATATCCTAGTTTTTCTTTAAATTGTTTTCTATATCCTTTTAATGACATATAGTATGAACCTTCGCCCATACCCGAAACTATTTTACCTTTAAAGATCGTCATTTTTATTTTAGAATTATCTAAAGATATTTTTATCATTTCTTGTAACTCTTTTATTATTTCATATCCTTCGTGCGTTACTTTTACTTTGAATTTTTTATTATTTTTAATTCTTTCAATCAAATTGTTCTTCTCTAATTCGATTAAAACCTTTGAAGTTGTTTGTTGAGATCGCTTGATTATTTTGCTAAGCTGACCACTTGTAATTTCTATATGAATTTCTTTGGCTCCTACAGTAAGTAAATGAATAAGAATTAAAAAATGAAAATAATTTATGTTTTTATCCATTATTATTATTTTGTTTAATTAAACCAATATCGGAAAATGTTTGTATTTGGATATTTGTAATAGGCTTTTTTAAACTGCTAGTCCTGTGGCCTATGATATATTGTATACCTGCTTTATTCGCTGCTTCTACCAACCTTTGTGTTATTATTCCATCTAGAATTAGTAATTTACCTCCATGAGCATCAGATATTTTTTTTACAATATCTGATACAGGTACTTTTATCATCGATTTTAATGATTTGTCAAAAATTATAGCTTCTAATGTTTCATTAATTTGTGGAAATATTTGCTTAATTGTAGAAATAATTTCTTCATCTTCCTCCATAGATGAAAGATTTTTACCTATGGATGGATAATTACTATCGATATTGTTATTCGAATCAATTAATCCTTTGCTTTGTTGTTTGTTGACATCGTCCTTATCTGTGTTTACTTGACTTTGATTCTGTGGCTGTTGTAAACTGTTTCTTGTTTGTATTTGGCTATCTGTGTTTGGTTTATAAATATTAATATTTTTAATATACTCTTGTACATCTTTTAAGATTTCTGAGATCTCTAAAGGAGTACATTCTTCCACTTCTCTACCTGTGGGTGCCCTATATACTTTATCTATTTTTACAAGTCCTTGTAATTCTTTCAAAATCAAGTCACCAGCTCTATCTCCATCTATAAAAGCAATAATCCTTTTTCCTTGAGTAAGTTTTAATATGGTTTCATCTATTTTTGCTCCTTCAATTGCAATGGCGTTATCATATCCTGCTCTGAGTAAATTAATTACATCTGCTCTACCTTCCACTAAAATAATCCAATCTGAATCATATACTCCAACTCCGCATGCTAACTGAGCTTTTCCAAAGGTTGTGAGTCTGCCTGGCTTACTTGCATCATATACATCCTTTAACATTTCTTCTCCTTCGCTTATTGTTTTTGTTGCCCATTCCTGGACTATTTTTTTTGCTCGGTCTACTATTATTTTCTTCTTAATTGCGCGTATGTCATCAATACCTATCAATGAAAACTTTGCTTGAAAAGGACCAACTTTGTCAATACTCTCAATTGCTGCAGCTATTAGTGCTGCGGTTGATATATCTGTACTCATTGGTATTAATGCATCGCCTCTAGCGGAATTAGATTTGGAGTCTACATTTACTTCAATTCTTCCAACCTTTGATACTTTTTGTAATTCGTTTAGATTCATTTCAGGACCTAAAAGACCCTCTGTTTGACCAAAAATAGCACCAATGATATCGGCCTTTTCGACTAATCCGTCTACCTCAAATTTTAATTTGACATGATACTTTACAATGCCTGTATTTGGTATCTTCATTACCTCGTTGTTAATTTTATTTATCATATTTAGATGATTATTATTTAATATATAGAATACCCTCATTAATCTTTTTATTTTTAAAAGGTTTTAACATTCTTTTTTTAATAATATATTGATATTGAAAACTTGACATTGATTTTTATTTTTCTGATATGTAAATATAGAATGATTTTATCTCTTCAATTTTTTTTATTCTCCCTCCAGTTATCTTTAGTAATTTTTTTTTATAATTTAGGTCTATGATTTTTCCATTCAATTGTGATAATATCTTTTTTGTTATTGCATTGCCTTTTCTATCTGAATCTAAAAGCAAAATTAATTTATTATAATTTGTTGCACAGCGATCTATAAAATTAGTTGTACCTCTAAAATGATGATATGCTTTGATTTTACCTATATATCCTAAATAATATAATGCTTCTACATCCTTTTTTCCTTCTACAATTACTATGGAATTTCTATTGGATTCATCATTTAAAGAAAGAATAAAATCATCTATGTTTTTAATTGTAGTTTGTTTATTCTCTATCTTCATTAAATCGTAATTGGATTACGAACCTACTCTTTTCATTTTAGAGCCGCATCGTGGACATGATGATTGGTCGTGTTTTGTTCCGCAACTCATACAATAATAACTAATAGAGCTTCCTGAACCACCAAAAACAGAGCCAGTCATTCCCATTTTCTTCATGGCTCTATTTCTTATGTAATAACTTAGCATTATAAAAACAATTATAATTATTGGTAATGAGAATGGGAAAGGTATCAAGAAAGAAATTGTCAAACTTATTCCTAGCGAAATTCCTATCCATAATAATTGCTGTGATAAAAATTGCTTGTTATTATCTATCACTGTCTCTCATCAATATTAATAAAAACATTATATTTAAAATGTTTCATGCATTTCCAAGTCTTTTTATATCTATTCAAATATTCTGATATTCTCTTTATCTAAACTGTTTGAAATTCTTCAAATCTATGCTTTTTGTTATAATTTAATGTCCAATTGAATAATGCTTTATCTAGGACATGTTATTTCTAAATTTAGACTTGATTACTTACATTTGTAACTATATCCATAGTCATTGCCGCCTAAATCCTGTTAGAATGAGGTTTTGAGATCGGTGGGTAGAAAAACTAAATGCATGATTGATATTTTTTTGATATCAACTGCTTTACTTTTTGATTTATTTACAATACCCTTTTTAATATCCGAAATATCAATTTTATATATAGATCGTATTTTTTTATTTATCTTTGAGATTAAAATTAGGTTATTTTACTTGTAAACGAACAATTTAAAGCCAACAAAGAATTGGCTTGATCTATTTACCGAATATCCCGATAATGTTTTAATCTCTTAAACAATAGGACCAATCATATTGTGTGGATTGGAAAGTAGTTAATTATATTCTGCATAGTATTTGTATCGTTTTTCTACTTCTTTATTTTTTCCGTCTAATACAAATCGAATTTGTTTTTCTAACATATCTCGAGAATAGTTTTTAAAATAAGTACCATCATCAGTATCAGGAAATTTTAGCAAACTGTTTTCAAAATCTTTCATAAAATCTGTTACCAATATTCTAAATTCTGATTTCGTTGGATTTTTATTTTTATTTACCTTCAGCCAAGAAACAGCGCATTGTGTTGAATAGATTCCTGCCAAGTCTTCTAAAAGTCTGTCAATCTCAAAGAAATCTGCCATTAGATTGTAAGAATTAATCTCCTTATCATTAAAAAAATTTTCTATTTTTGTCTTCCTTCTATGTAAGCGGGATAAATAGAAAGGTAAAAATGTGTATGTTTTTTTTAAAATTATATGCCTATAACTGATGCTATAAAAAAACAAATTGCTCAAAAAAGACGTCTCTTTTTCAAGATTTGTTTCAAATGTGGAGCAAAAAATCCTATTGGATCAGACCGATGCAGAAAGTGTCATGGAAGTCAAATGCGCTTAAAAAATAGAACTTTGGGTGCAAAAAAATAATCATTTTTTATTCAATTATGCTATTTTATTTGAAATTATTATAAAATCTTTTACAAATAAGAAACCTTTAATTATCTTTTTTGATTCCTCTATTCTAAGATTACGATTAATATGAAATATCCAAAAGTTGTTTTGACTGCTGATAGAACATTAATGTCCCCTTACAGAGGAATCTCGCTAGCATCCTTTTTTGGTTGCGCTCCAGCACTGGATGAAAGCCGTAGTCACGATTCCTTTTGGTATAAAGTCCTGGGTAAGCAAGTAACTCCTAAATTACTCTTTGATTTTATATGTAATCCGATTGGTCATGTAAATGGGCGGGCAAACTATGCTCCTTATGGCTTAAGAAAGGTTGAATCTTCTTTATTACGGGATGGATATTCTAAAGAAGATGTAGTAGTGGCACATCCTGACTATGTGGATAAATTTATTGGACCAGAAACCGAATTCGTAGGAACATATGAAATGGATCCATTGGGTATGGGGCCAGTCACTATGACGTTTACCTATGGACGTAAACAAATGTCGTATGATGAATTTTATAATAGGGAATTACATCTTAAAATTAACGCAGCAAAACAAAAGAATAATAGTAAAGCCAAAGTGGTTGTTGGAGCTTCAGGTACATGGCAATATAATTACGATCCTGCAAAAATTGAAGAATATGGTTTATATGCAATATTAGAGGGGGACCTGGGTGGAATTGGACCTGAAATAGATGGAGCAGGTAGAAGCTTTTTTGACGCTGTAATAAATAACGAATTGGAAACTGCAAATCCTTTTAAAAAATCAAAATTCAAGGTGGAAGTTAAAGAATTCAATAGAAATGGTAGAAAATATCATGGACGATTCCTTCATTATTCAGACGAACCTGTTGTTGATGAAATACCTAATATTGTTAATCCGAGTATGCATGGAATGATAGAAGTTATGAGGGGGTGTGGTAGAGGTTGCAAATTTTGTGATGTCACACTAAGACCATTGAGATATTATCCTGTTGAAAAAGTTACAAAAGGAAATAGAAATTAATATAAAATATGGTGGTTTAAAAAATGCTTGGATTCAAAGTGATGATATTTTTGTATATGGATTAAATCCTCGAACAACCAAAAATATGCAGCCTAACAGAGAAGCTCTTGAAGAATTATTCAAAGGAATCATGGAAACAGGTGTGGAACATACAAATCCTACACATGGAACTCTTGCAGGTGCTATTGCAGATGAAAAACTTATTCCTAGCCTCTCCAAGATAATAAAATCGGGCCCAAGGAATCATATTGGTGTTCAATGTGGATTAGAAACAGGTAGTATTAGATTAATTGGTAAATATGCCGATAGAAAACTTGCACCTTTCAAACCTTCTGAGTGGCATTGGGTAGTTAAAGAAGGTGTAAAAACTCTTAATGAATATTACTGGGTACCTGCTTTTACTTTGATTATGGGTTTAGATAATGATGAAAGTGCTGATGATAGCTGGGAAACAATTCAATTAATCCATCAATTGGAAAAAGAGCAGCCCGATTCAAAATTTACAGTTACTCCATTAACCTTCGTTCCAATTGGTTTACTTGAAAAATCTGAATTTTTTGATATTGGTAATACTATGGATCCGGCAAAATTAGGAGTTATGTATAAAACCTGGCAACACAATTTCAAATATGCTATTCATAAATTTATGTCCAAAGTGGGACAAAATGATCCAATTAAAAAATTCTTCTTTGCCTCTTTGGCAAAAACATTAGGAGGTGTACCTTTGAATGCAATGGAGAAATATGCTAGAAGAAAAAGCCCAGAACACGAAAGGGTGATTGAAAAAATCAAAGCACAATATGCCTAGTTATACCTTACTATTTATTTTACCTCATTCTCGATTGTTTCAATAAGTATTCCAAAATCACTTGTGATATTTTTTTTAAATATACTTTCAGTTTTTTCTTTGGTAGTTTCATTAGAAAAAATAATTGTTTGAACCCTTTCTTTAAATTCCATATCATTAAGAGCTGAATATAAAAACCTTAATGACATTTCATTAAAAGAACTTATACAAACATATACTTTCTCTTTATTCTTATTTAATAATTTAATAATATACCTTTGAAAATCAATATCGAAAAAGGGATCAATATATTTTTCAACATTTCCTATCAATATAGAATTAATTCTAATTTTTTTTGCATAGATATTTATCATATTACATATCGGTATCGAGTCATCATCACCTGAAACGATAACAAGCAAAGAGTTTCTCTTTATAGTATTTTCATTATCTTTAATATCGTTCTTTAAAAGATTTATGGACTCTGTTAAATTCGTAATTAGATGAATTTTTTCAGTTTTTCCTATTTTTCCTCTGTTATGAAGTTCAAAAAGGGTATTAAGAACTGGAAAGCAAATATCTATAATAATTTTCTTTAAATTAATTCTTTTATTGATGATACTTAATATCGTATTTTCTAATATTTCTTTTTCACCTTTTATTAAAGACATTAGTAATTTTTGTTGCAAATCATTATAACTTTCATCTCTTAAATCAATATCAATTATTCCTGGATTTATATACCAGAAATTTACCGAACCTATTTTCTTTTTACTAATGATTCTTTGAAAATATAAAATATCGAGATATTTTGAAATGGTAATTCTATTGGTTCCTATTTTCTTTGAAATTTCTGTACTTGACATAGGATTGTTATCTTGTAGTAATTTTATTACTTCTTTTTGAATGTCTGATAAATTATATCTTTTATACATAGTGCAATGATATATTAAAAAAATCTATTGAATAAAAAAGGTTTAAATGAATAGCTCTGTTGAATAATTATGCATAGATATATTTCTGACCATTAGTTCATCAACTTCATGCTCTTTATTTGATTTCATATGTAGGGTATTACGAAATTCATTGCTTTTCAGATCATTTGCCGCTCTGAAAATACAGGAAATTGATAACGTTTACAAAAAAGAAGTCTCAAAAAGATATTACAAAATGAGATAAAACGATTATCCAAAAAGAAAAGGATAAGGGAGAAACTAGAGTGCAGTTTAATAGCAATGTAAATGATATGTTATATCTTCTTGTAAATTAGTTGTGTTTGTTTATGCTATCATAACACCTTTAGCTTACTATTATAATTTATGATTATGAGGGATACATTCCTCATCAGAATGCTTACTGATGATGAAAAGAACTATCTACACCTGATACTTGAAGATACTGAAGCAGGATATAGAGCCAAGATAATCTTACTCAAAGATGATGGATACACAGTACCGCAGATAAGAAAAATAACAAATCGTCATGATCATAACATAAGAAAATGGATACATAGCAGAGATTCAATGAAAAAGGAATTGATGGTATCATATCAAAAAAGCACAATCATAAGCAACACAAATTTAATGATGAAATAGAGAAACAAATAGTAGACATAGCATCTGCAAATCCAAGATCTTATGGTTTGGGATTTTCTACATGGTCATTACGTGTACTGGCTGGCTTTCTTATGTACGACCTAAAACTGGTAGATAAAATAAGCCATCATGCAGAGATAAGGAATATCCTTCTAAAGCATAAGATAAAATGGAGAAAATCTAAAACTGTTTTATCAAATAAAAGCAATGACACCAGAATACGCTTTGAAAAAAAGTATATCGAACAGATAAGGTACAACACACCCTCAGATTCTATTCTTTTATATGTAGATGAAAAAGGACCAGTAACCAGGCAAAGACTCATTGTGGTACTTCGTGGTCATCGGTACAGGTAAAGGTTGAGAAGGCTCAAAAGATAAAAGGGCTACTAAACGTGTTTGGAGCCTATGACCACACAAATGATAAGATGCATATACATTGCTATAAAAAGAAGGGCACTGTTAACTTAAGATTTTATTTCTTTATTATGTTGATCAACAAACAACTTAAGCCATTGTTTTATATGGTTTAACTTGCATTTGTTCTTTTTACAAGGAAAGTAATCGTCAAAGCTTTCTGTTCTATCTTTTATGTATTGCATTGTTCTTTCTATCAGGCTTTTCTCATAAGAAGAATGAAGATGATAATCGAGTTTTAAAAACTTGCAGGCTTGTGGTGGGTACCAGTGTACCACCATCTGATGAAACAGAATGTAATCCATGCTTATTTACAACGTTAGACAGAAATCGTTCGGCTACAAACATATTTCGCTCTTTTGATATATGAAATGCAAAGAATTTCTTTATGCTTTGGTTCAATAACTACCCAAAGCCATATTAATTCAGAGCCTGCTTTTATCGCAGTTTCATCTTTTTGTATACAAGAGTATTCTTTGATTTTCTTATTCTTGAGATATTTCTCGAGGTTTGTACTTTTGTATCCAATTCCAGACTGATACATGACTTATTTTTATTATATGTAAAAAAGATAATGCTTTGACAGTGTTCCTAAAGGATAAACCTAAAAAGTACAAATGTAATCCATATCCAATAATTTTTGTGGATGTTCTATTTCTAGTGGATATACAATATATGGTTGTTTTAAAACTATAGGTTTTTCCTAAAGTTAACAGAGCCCAAGTTTCTTACAACAGAAGAAAAAGAATACTATCATTACATTCTAAAAATAGGTAGTATACCATTTAGCATAAGTTACCAAACATCTCTTAATAAATAGTTCCTCATATTAAGATTGAATCTTTTTGTTCTGAAATATCCAGATACCTTGTTTTTAAAATCTGCAAATGATGCATAGTACTTTAGAACAAGCAAATCCTGTTTGGCTATGTTCCATACCTCCTTTTCCATCACCATAAACTCTCTGGTGATGCAGTAGTTGGAAGATATACCGTATCAGAGTATCCTTGTTTTCTTCAAAATACTTTTGTACCTTTTTTGACTTGTAATGTGGCGATGCTTTATCCATAAACAGATAGCATTTTGGAAATTTGAAATGTATTTTCTTTAAGATATTCTAGAAATGTATATCCATTGAATACATCGTATTGTCTGAATAGTTGTTTTCCCTCTATGCTTACGGCACCAAAGATAGATGAATGTTGGTGCGAGCCTGTTACTCTAACTATAGGTCTTTTATTCTTATCAATCCAAACACGCCTTACAAGAGAATCATAAAAAAAGAATGATTCATCTACAGATACTAACGTAAATCTTTTTTTCTCTTCATGTTGTTTTTTGTTGTTTTTGTTGAATGCGTTTATCCACAAGTATTTGTTCTTGTCTTTTTTTGAAAGCCTCTTTCTCTTCCAGGGACGCTGTGTTAACATGCATCTTTCTTGGAACCTTCTGTCTAAAACCCCATTTACGAAGTATACGGTATATGTGAGTATAATGATATTTGATACCACTTTTCTCTATTATCATCGCCTCAACCTGCTTTGTAGTCCAACCCTGATTGTTGCTTTCTTTTAACGTTGTTTTTATGCTGCAGATATCTTCTTCAGATAACTCAGAGGGTCTTCCACTTCTTGGTTTATTCTTTAATCCTTCTAAACCTTCTTTCTCATATCTTTTTAACCAAACACAGGCCCATGCTCTATTTCTATGAAGATCTGTGGCTACCTGAGCAGATATTTTGCCTTGATAAACTACGTTAAGAACAAGTAACATCCTTTCCTTTGTATTTACATCCTCTTCATCTCTGTATATCTTTTCAAACGATGTTTTGGTAAGTGACAAGGAATATACAGAGGATAATAATGTAATCCGCTAGCTATAAACATATCAAAATGTTGGATCAAAAATAATTGTTTGTTTAATTATGCTATTTGGTATAATATGGCATACATTCTGAAAATTTAAAAAATATAAAATAATTGTAGATGTATTTATATAGAGGCACAGAAGACTAAATAAAATATCAGATATAGTATTGTTATTGATAAACTATAGAATACGGAAGCATCGGCCCTTACAACTAATGAAATATCTATAATGAACAGTTAAGATTGTCCTAATTATATAAGAAATCACTATAAAAAAATGGATATCTTTATTGATTGAATGCTGATGCTAATTCAAAAATTTTATCATACCAGTTTTTTGCTTTGGTGATGCTACTTGAAACAAGGATCCCAGCTGAACCATTGTCTAGTGCTATTTTAACGTCTTCCATTTTGTTTATTCCTGCTCCACAAATTAACTTTGACTTTTGATTTTCTTTATTTATTACACTACTGCATTCCCGTATTAAAAATGGTTTTTCAGATGAAATTGATTTTTGAGTTCCAATCAATTCGGGTGGTTCAATTGCAATATAATTAGGTTCAAATGCTAAAATTTCTTTTAATCCTTCAAAGGTTTTTATGCATACGATCGATATAAGATTCAATTCTTTTAGTTTTTCAATTGATCGTTTTATTTCATCTATTTCTATTTCGTGTTCGCTATGATTAATTAATGATCCTTTTGCTCCTACTTTTTCTATTATTTCAGGTATGTAGAAACCAGTTGTAGATCCGGTTTTTTTTACATCAATATGTTGTGAAATAACTTTAAGCTTTGATTGCTTAGCTATTAGTGCTAAAGAAGGTTGTGGTGGAGATATGATTATTTCTACATTTAACTTTTCACTAACTCTCTCTGCATCTTTTACAATTTTTATTGTATTGTCTCCTGATGTTTCCAAATAATTTTTTAAATTAATTATGAATGGACCTTTTTGCGAGTTAGGATTCATGTCGTTAAATGTTATTATCTGAATTTTTCGTTTAGTTTTGATATTCTTGCCTCATATCCTTTATTGTATTCCAACTCTTCTGGAACTAAGGTAGCTGGATGTATAAATCCTTGAACTCTCATCATGATAGCTCTTTCCACAGTCAACATTCTCTGATATTCCCAATCAGAAGTACCAAAGCCATCATGAGGCCCAGTGAATTTACCATTATGCATGCTAAATAATAAGCAAGATACTATTGGAATTGAATAATTTAAACTTGCTGCAGAGTTTAATTTTATGGGCATTAAAGGCATGTGATGACTTCCTCTTGTATTTCCTGCAACGATATGTGGATCATTAAAAGCACTTCCTGCTTCCTCTGTAGCTGGAAAGTTTTTTTGAGTTCTCACAATTGCGATGGGATCGTCTTTTCCTACATATGTTCCAGCGATATTGTGTAATCTGTCTGTTGATGAGGAAACTATGTGTTCTCTATTGTGAGACAAAATTGAATGTACAACATATTTTCCTGGATACATTAAAGCTGCTTCAAGTTCTGGTTTATCATTCCATAATTTTAATTCAGCGATCTTCCCTGTCATCACATCCATGATTCTAAATATCGATCCCTTTGCCAGTTCTTCATTGATAATTAATCCAGTATTACTTCTTGAATCTACGAACATTCTCCAGAATGGAAAATTAAATGCTCCTGGTTCGGTTTTATCTGCTGCAAATATGCAAAAGACTTCACTTGGTCTTTCCTCCATTTCTATTTCTGCAATTCCTGGCCCCATACCTTTTACGTTTCCTGAAAATGAATCTTTTAACAAGTCTTGGCCAGCACCATAAAGCCCTTGTTCTTTTGCAATTTTGGTTCCTTCGGTAAAGGCGTCCCATGCAAGCTTATGGACCTGTTGATTGTCTACACCCAAAGTATGACTCATTACAATGTGAATATCGTCACCTGTGTACCCAATATATTTATCAATAAGTAATCCTTTTCCATTTTTCAATACGTAATCTTTTACCGATTGAACTAATTCATCGCTGGGTCTAGTATGTCCTCCTATTCCTCCAATATCTGCTTTTATTGCTGAAACCGTGATTTTCATAAACAAGTTGCATTTTACGTTAGTTAAAAATTTTGTGTAGTAAAAGTTGATCAATCGACATCTATGAATATTGAATTAGTTGATGAATGAACAAATCTAAACTTAATTTTTTATAATTGGGGTTTTTTGGAAATAATTTTATTGTTACCATTATTTTTATAAAAATTTTAAAGTTTTTTAGTTGTCATTTATGATTCTTGTTGCCAATAAAAGTAACTAATAAATACCCATTATTTTCCTTTACTATTATGCGTGACGCAAATTTAATCAAAATAATGATAGAAGAACGAGCTTTAGTAAAATTGATCAAAACCATCGGAGAGAAAGAATACTCCACCAGAGACCTATTAAAAAAACTTGGTGCATATGGATATGGACATAAATTATTAATCAAAGCTGAAGATAGGGGATTGGTTGAAAGGAGTAATGTTAAAAATAAAACATTCAATAAATTGACAAAAGAAGGTAAGAAAATAATCCGATTAGCTAAAGAAATTGGTGTATAGCTGATACCTGAGTTTATCGATATTTTTATCTTTTTCTTTTAAATTCTTACAAAAGAATTAAATTATTTAGTATGGCACGGTCGCCTGCTATGAATAAAGTTGTTCTTGCGTTTTCAGGCGGACTTGATACCTCTGTGTGTGTAAAATATTTACAAAAGAACCATAATTTAGATGTAATTACTATAACAGTAGATGTAGGACAAGATGATGATTTCAAAGAAATTGAAAAAATTTCATCAAGTTTGGGATCTATCGATCATGTATATGTGGATGCTAAAGAAGAATTTGTTAATGAATATGTTGTTCCGGCAATAAAATCAAATGCTCTCTACCAGCAAAACTATCCCCTTGCCACAGCCATTGCTCGTCCATTGATAGCGAAAAAGGCTGTAGAAATAGCTAAAAAATATAATGCCACGTCTATTGCTCATGGTTGTACAGGAAAGGGTAACGATCAAATCCGATTTGATGTCACTATCAAGTCCTTAGATCCACATTTAAGTATCATTGCTCCTATTCGTGATCTAAATCTTTCAAGAGATAAAGAAATAGATTTTGCTAAAGAAAATGGTATTAAGATTAGTGAAATATCAAAAAAATATAGTATCGATAAAAACTTATGGGGTAGGTCAATCGAAGGTGGTATTCTCGAAGATCTTGCTAATGAACCATTGGAAGATGCTTTTGAATATGTTAAATTCAATAACAATTCTGTAGGTAATATTGAATTGGGTTTTGAAAAGGGAATTCCAGTATCCTTGGACGGTAAAATGGAAAAACTGCCTTATTTGATAAATAAATTAAATGAAATAGCTGGTTCATTTGGGATAGGTGTTATTGATCATATTGAAGATAGGGTTATAGGGATAAAATCAAGGGAAGTATATGAAGCCCCTGCTGCTTTAATTCTTATAAATGCTCATAAAGATCTTGAAAAATTAACATTAACAAATCATGAACTCCGATTTAAAGCAATTGTAGAAGAACAGTGGTCTTGGCTAGCTTATTCTGGATTATGGTTAGATCCCTTATTATCTGATTTGAATCAATTTATAGAAAAAACTCAAGAGCGGGTAACTGGAAAAATAAAGATTAAAATGCATAATGGATATTACAGGGTAATAGGGAGAGATTCAAAGTTTTCATTATATAATAATAATATAGCTACTTATTTATCAAATTCAACATTTGACCAAACTATGGCAAAAGGTTTTGTAGAATTGTGGGGTTTGCAATCTATTACTGCCAATTCAGTAATTGCAAGTAATAATGCTTAAAAATGGTTAAATTAGGCATTTTCTTTGATAAATTACGTTTCGAAGAAAAATCTCTATATGAAACAGCCATAAAAAATGGAATCGAAGTCAATCTAGTCGATTCAAAAAATGTTATTCTAAATACAGATTATTTGACTTATAATGATTTGGATTATGGAGATGTTATTTTACAAAGAAGTATCAGTTATTTCAGAGGTCAATTTCTAACAAATTGTTTAGAATTGCTGGGATATAATGTAATAAACAATTCAAAAATTGGAGAAATATGTGGAAATAAATTATTAACTTCGATGATTTTGAAAATAAATAATGTTCCTACTCCTAAATCCTTCTTCTCTTTCAACGCTGATTCTGCTTTTAACATTGTTAATCAACAAGACCTAGAAAGCAATCCTCTTGTTTTCAAACCTGTAATTGGTTCTTGGGGCCGAGGGGTATTCCCTGTTAGAAATAAAGAAGTAGGTAAAATGATTGTTGAAATGAGACAAGAGAGTTCTAGCCCATTTTCAAATATTTATTATTTCCAAGAATTAATAAAAAGGCCGCCAAGAGATATTCGTTGTATCGTTATTGGAGAACAAGTAGTAGCTGCTATTTATCGATACTCATCTAGCGATGAATGGAGAACCAATGTTTCAAGAGGTGGAAAAGCAGAAATGATAAAAATAACGTCTGAATTAGAAAACATTGCTATAAAAGCTGCTAAAGCAGTAGGAATAGGTATTTTAGGAATCGATATGATGGAGGATGAACATCATGGATTAATGGTCCATGAAATAAATAACACTGTAGAGTTTAGAGGTGCAAGCTCTGCAACAGGTATAGATATAGCAAAATTAATTGTTGACTATGTAAAAGATATTGATAAAACCTAAACAAATATTAATATAATGACCAAAAATTTAAATGAGGATAATTAAACGGTTTATTGTTTATGAGATTCTGTATTGATAATATATTTTTTAATGGTAAAAACAATGATCTCTTTATGGAGGATTTCCATTGAAAGTTGGAGTTATCGGAGCTTCTGGATTCGTAGGTGGAGAGTTGTTACGTCTTCTGGTTACTCATCCGCAGGTAGAGATCTCAATGGTTACATCAAGACAAAAGGCTGGAGAATACGTTCATAGAGTTCATCCTAGCCTAAAAAATTTTATTACTTTGTCATTTTCAGAAATGAATTTAGATAAACTAGTAAATTCTTGTGATTTAGTTTTTGTATCTGTGCCTCACGGAAAATCTAATAAAATTGTTAATGAACTCTTTAAGAGTGGAATAAAGATGATAGATCTTTCGGCAGACTTTAGACTTAAAAATCCTGATGATTATATAAAATGGTATGGATGGGAACATCCATTCCCTGATTTATTGACCAAATCGACTTATGGTGTACCTGAAATCCATCGAGAAGATATAAAGAAAGCTCAATTAGTTGCATGTCCTGGCTGTATGGCAGTTACTTCTTTACTTGCATTAAAACCTTTAATAGAACATGATGTAATTGATAATGATCACATTATTGTTGATAGTAAAATAGGTTCATCAGGTGCTGGAGGCAAAGCAAATGCAGGAACTCATCATGCAATGCGATATGGAGTTATCAGGCCTTATAAACCAGCAAAACATCGTCATACCGGAGAAATTGAGCAAGAATTAAGTCTGCTTTCCAATAGTAAGGTTCATGTAAGCATGACTCCTCATGCTGTTAATATGGTTAGGGGTATATTGACTACTAACCATGTATTTTTGAAAAAGCCATTAAGTGAATTGGATTTATGGAAAATTTATAGAAATGCATATAAAAATGAATTTTTTATTCGTTTAATACGAGATAAAACCGGATTTTATAAATTTCCAGATCCTAAATTTGTGATAGGATCTAACTTTTGCGATATCGGATTTGATTTAGATGAGGATAACAAACGAATTGTATCACTTTCGGCGTCAGATAATCTAATGAAAGGCGCTGCAGGATCTGCAATACAAAACATGAATGTAATGTGTGGATATGATGAAATGATGGGACTTAAATTTACTCCCATTACACCTGTATGATGGTTATTAAAATAGGTGGAAGTATTGTAGAAGGACTACATTCTTCCATATTAGATGATTTTGTTGAATTATTTAAAAGAGAAAAAATTGTAGTGGTTCATGGTGGTGGAAAAGATGTTACTACTATTGCTACATTGATGGGTAAAGAACAAAATTTTATAATGTCCCCAGAAGGTAAACGAAGCAGGTATACTGATAAAGAGACATCAATGATATATACCATGGTAATGTCCGGTAAAATAAATAAAAACATTACAGCAATGTTATCCGGTAAAGGTATACTATCTGTTGGGATAACCGGAGTAGACGGTGAAACTATTAGAGCCCAAAGAAAGAAAAAATTAATAATTTTAAATGAGAATGGTAGAAAAATGATTATTGATGGTGGTTATACTGGAAAAGTGTCTAATATTGACCCGAAATTGATCAATATTCTATTAAGCAATGGTTATCTTCCTGTGATTTCTCCTATAGCATTGGGAGAAGAATATGAATTCTTGAATATCGATGGTGATAGAGCTGCTGCAAATATCGCTGGAGCATTGGAAGCTGATACTGTTATTTTTATTACAAATGTTAGTGGTTTAATAATGGAAGAAAAACTAGTAAATCATCTTACTTTGGAAGAAGCTAAAAAATTGTTACCTAAAATCGGACCAGGAATGGAAAAAAAAATATTGGCTAGCACGGAAGCATTAACATTGGGGGTTAATAAATCGATTATTGCGTCGGGATCAGTGAAAAATCCTATTTTATCTGCATTATCGCATAATAATTGTACGGTGATTATGAAATGAGTTCTAATATGAATGAAGAAAATTTTGTTGGAAATATATATCAACGATTTCCAGTTAACATAAAGAGAGGCAAGGGCTGTTTTCTTTGGGATGTTAATGGAAAAGAATACATCGATTGTATGGGTGGTTATGGCGTCGCTTTAGTTGGACATTGTAATGATAGAGTAATTAGTGCAATAAAAAAACAAGTTGACCAGCTTATAACATGTCATATGTCTTTATACAATGATACTAGATTAGATTTTTTAAATAAACTATTTACTATCGCCCCTATAAATCTAAATAAGGTATTTTTTGCTAATAGTGGCGCTGAATCTATAGAAGCAGCTATCAAGTTCTCTAGAAAATATACTCGCAAAACTGGCATTATTGCATTAAATGGAGCGTACCATGGAAAAACCTTTGGATCTTTATCTGTTACCTATAATGAAAAATATCGTAAATCTTTTTTGCCTTTATTAGATGACGTTTACTTTGTTTCATACAATGATTCTGAGAAAATTGAAGAATTGGTGAATAGACAAAGTAATAAAATTGGAACAATAATTGCTGAACCGATACAAGGTGAAACAGGAATAATTGTTCCACCTATTGATTTCCTAAAAAAAATTCGTAGTATTTGTGATAAATATGGCTTGGTATTAATATTTGATGAAATTCAATCAGGATTGGGACGAACTGGAAAGATGTGGGCAGGACAGCATTGGGACGTTAAACCTGATATTATGTGCTTAGCAAAGGGGATTGCTGGAGGGATACCTATGGGTCTAACACTTTTACGTTCTGAAATTCTTGATTGTATTAAAGTGGGGGAGCATTCATCGACATTTGCCGGAAATCCTCTTGCTTGTGCAGCAGGCTCTGCCACAATAGATTCATTAGTGGAGGATAAATTAGTTGAAAATTCCGAGAAAATAGGTAAACTGTTTAAAGAAGGTCTATTGGATTTAAAAGATAATCATAAAATAATTCGTGAGATCAGGGGATTTGGAATGATGATGGGAATAGAAATGAAATTTGATATCAAAGATATTCTTTTTGATGGTATTAAAAGTGGAATTTTATTATTATATTCTGGTAGAAACATTTTGAGATTACTTCCACCTTTAGTAATGGATGAAGACATAACTAAAAAGGCAATTAATTTGATCGATAAGTTACTTTATAATGAGGAGAAAAGAAGAAATGTCTGAGAACTTAAATTCTATAGATGAAAAAATTATTAAAATATTGAAGAATGATTCAAGAAAATCTTTTGTAGAGATTGCAAATGAAATTGGGATGTCTGAATCAGCTGTAAGGCGTCGAGTAAAAAACTTACAAGATATTGGAGTAATAAAAAAATTTACAATAGATATGGGACCGTCCAATAAAACTAGTGCAATAACTTTGATATCTGTAAGTTCCACAGCCGATACATCAAATGTTTCAAATCATCTTTTAAGTCTCAAAGGTATCGAAGTAGTTTATGAAATAACTGGACAATATGATATCGCTACTATAATTATTGCCCCTACTATATTAGAAATCAATTCATATATAGATGAGATAAGAAAAATCGAAGGTGTTTCTGATACTAACACTGTTATAATATTGAGAACCCTTGGTAATTTTAATTGAAAGATTTCTTTTAAATATGATATATTTATACAAATAGTGATTTTTCACCATTTCATTTTTTAATACAATGTCTATTGCTTTGTTGCTTGATTCTAAAATTATACTATTGATTACTTTGTTGCATAACTATGCGATTCGTTTTTTTATGATTGAATCTTTATTAGAATAAACCGAATTACGAATAAACGCCCTCTAAACTTAAATTGGATATATCATGTAGTTACGATAAAATTGAGTTATATAACAAAGCACTATTTAACATAAATATCTGAACTTTCTTTTATACCTGTTTATCACTAACAAATGCTTTTGGCATTTGGCTAAGTTATTTTCATTATTTGTCATTCATTTGATCCTTGTACAAAAATTATTTGAAAAGATCTACGGATGTGAACAAGTGTGAAAATAAAGGAAAGAATACTTCTTGTTCTAAACATGGTTTATTATAGATCTCTTGCATAATTAGCACCATTAGAAAAATTACTACGAATGCAACACATCTTTCGTAATCAGCAAATTAAAATGCAAATATTACAAAATATTATTGACAATCTATAAAATTTTGTTAGGTGTCTAATTATGCAAGATCATATGATATAATTGCTGTCCATGTAACCATATACTTTCGCAGAAATAAAGATTGGGTCTATGAATGACTAAAAAGGGAATACAAAGATGATGGATGGAAAAAAAACAGACAGAAAATTGAGAAACCGCTATCTATACCAATTAGCACAAGTATGCTAAACAGTTTATCATGATGATTATCATAAAACACAAAAGCTATCTAAATCCTTGTATTAATATCTATTCTCAATGTCACTGGCCAAATCCAAATTGGTAGTTGTACAAAAAAGAAAATGATTCAAAGGTTAAGTAAAGATTACTACTGCTAATTATCAAAGAGGACGAGAAGATGGACAACTTCCTTTTCATGTTGTAAATATATGTATAATAGAAGCAATCCCTGGGCTTCAGACTGGTTAAAAAGATATGATAAAGAAGACTTGGAAGGACTAAGAAATAAAACAAAAAGCGGTAGACCATCCGAGATATCCGAAGATGTCGTGTATCAGATTAAGAAAGAACTTAAAGAAAGCAACAATCAAGGTTGGACCACAAAACAGGTTGAAGAGTTAATCATAAAGAAATGCGGAATAAAATATCATTATACTCACACATATACCGTCGCATCCTTCGTAAATGGGGCTTTAAACAAAAGGCTGCCAAGAAAAGTACATGTTAATACTGCATCCTTGGAGGAAAAAGAGACTTTCAAAAAAAGGTCACCCAAATATTTATGGATGTGCAATAGCAGCAACAGCAGCAGGAAAAAGGATTTGCCGTAGTATCACTGGACGAATCATTCTTTTTTATGATTATCTTGTAAGACGGGTTTGGATTGATGAAAATAAAAGACCTGTTATTAGAGTAACAGGTTCACACAAACATTCATGTATTTTTGGTGCCATCCGTCTTGGTGGTAAACAACTATTCAGGCAGTACATATATATTCGATGGCAATACATTTCTAGAATTCTTAAAGAAAATTCATGCTAGATTTCCAAACTGTTATTTGTATATGGATAAGGCATCCCCTCATTATAAATCAAAAAAGGTGTTAAAGTATTTTGAAGAAAACAATGATACTCTGATACCGATATGTCTTCCAACTACCGCGTCATCAGAGAGTTTATGGCAATGGAAAAGGAGATTTGGAATATAGCCAAGTGAGATCTGCTTGTTCTACAATATTATCAATTATTTGCAGATTTAAAGAACAAAATATCACAGTATTTTAGAACAAAAAGATTCCATCTTAATATGAGAAACTATTTGTTACGAAATACAATTTAGAGAACATATGCTAATTGGTATAGATAGGTCAGCTACCGGATTAAGAAAGAACTAAAAGATCACGACCGAAAGGCTGGACCACAAAACATGGGAAATCTAATTTTAAAAAGGCTGAGTAACGTAAAATACACTTGTATTTGTAATTTACTTACGAAAATCTTTGTTTTTTTGTACAGGAAAACATCGTTGAATTTCATATATTAATATAATTTTAGATATAGTATTTTGTTTTTTTTTATCAATAATATTATAAAGATATTTCAAGTTATAGAAACATTCACAATAGATATGGGACCGTCCAATAAAACTAGTGCAATAACTTTGATATCTGTAAATTCAACAGGAAATGTATCAAATGTTTCAAATCGTCTATCCCATCTCAAAGGTATTGAAGTAGTTTATGAAATAGTTGGTCAATTTGATTTCGCTACTGTTGTTGTCGCATATACAATATCGGAAATCAATTCATATATCGACGAAATCCGAAAAATCGATAGAGTCTTTGATACTAATACAGTTATAGTTCTAAGCATTCTTGGTAATTATAGTTAAAAAATTATTTTATAATAACTGGACATCTTAATTTTTATATTGATGTACTCTTTGGCGAATTACAGTTATTATTGTATTTTTACACATAATATTCTGTTTTTTTAACCGATAACATTTATAAATTAAACGATAATAGTATTATTAAGTAAAATATGTCACTAAAATCAGACGATCCTAATTATTTTGCACATTTGTATAATGATTCTAAACAGGATAACAAATATATTAAAATTTTGGATTCTACATTGCGGGAAGGAGAACAACATCCTGGTGTTTCTTTTTCTAATAAACAACGAATTCAAATTGCATGGATGCTTGATTCATTCGGAGTAGATCAAATAGAAATAAGTCCAATAGTTTCTCTAGATCATAGGGATGCTACAAAAATAATACTTAAACAAGGACTAAAAGCTGACATAGTAGCACATGTGCGTGCAATAAAATCTGATATTGATGTTGCAATAGATTGTGATGCAACTTGGGTGGCCACCTATCTTGGAATATCAGATATTCATTTGTCTTCCAAACTACGAATTTCTAGGGAAGAAGCTAAGATTAGAGCTTTAGATGTGGCTGATTACATTAAATCACACGGACTAAAATCTAGATTTACTATGGAGGATGCAAGTAGGACGGATCCTGAATTTTTATTGGATATGTGCAAGGAAATAAATGTTCGTGGTATTGAAAGAATCAGTATTCCTGACACAGTTGGAATTATGAGACCTCGAGGAATGTATAATGTAGTAAAATTAATTCATGATAATATTGATAATTCAAAAACTGCTTTAGATGTCCATTGCCATAACGATGTTGGTTTAGCTTTATCTAATGCCTTATCGGGATGTGATGGCGGAGCCGATCAAATTCATACAACTATAGATGGGCTTGGTGAAAGAAATGGTATTCCTGCATTAGCCGAAACTGCTGTTGCATTAAATCTTATCTACAAATCTAATAATGATTTTAGATTACACATGCTAAAGGATCTATCTAAAACTATTTCTGATTATACTCATATTCCGATTCATGAATCCAAACCATTAGTAGGTGAAAGCGCTTATAAACATAAAGCCGGAACTCATCTTGCTGCTATCTTGCGAAATCCTTCTGCTTATGAAATAATTGAACCCAAACAGGTAGGTAATAGACGACAAATTGTCTTTGGTGAATTATCTGGTAAAAACGGTTCTGCTTATCTTTTATCTATACTGGGATTAGATGCCTCGAAAGAAAATTCCGAATCTTTAGCAAAGGGATTAAAAGAATTACGCATGGGGGATATTCTCGAGTTATATTTAGATGAAAAATTGGAGAGAAAAATACTTAATGAGGGTTATATGAAAACAAATAAGGATTAAAAAATGGCAAAAGTTAAATGTACCGAATGTGATGCAGAAGTCCCAATACCAAATGACTCAATGCAAGGAGAAATAGTTACTTGTCCAGATTGCGGAGAGAGTTTTGAATTAGTAAAATCGGGTGACGAGTTTAGTATAAAGCCTGCCCAAGTAGTTGGAGAGGATTGGGGACAATAAATACCGAGGAAGAAAATTCTTCCCTCATACATTCTTTTTGATAGTATAAGGTGGGAAGAAAAGTCAATAATTGAAAGTGCAAAAAAAAATGATATTGATTTAAAAGCAATTGATTGCAGAGAACTTGTTTTATTTTTGAATTATGAAAACAAAGATTTTGAAAATAGAGTTATTTTGCAGAGATGTGTAAGTTATTTTAAAAGTATGCATTCTACAGCTGCATTGGAAGGGCTTGGAGCCCGTATGATCAATCCTCTTTATACTTCTATTATGTGTGGTAACAAATTATTTTCTCATATGGAGCTCCAAAAGCAAGGCATTGCTACGCCTAATGCTTTTTGCTCCTTTTCTACTTCTTCTGCTATTGAAGGAATAAAAAAATTTGGTTATCCTGTTGTGATAAAACCGACTGTTGGAAGTTGGGGGCGATTGATTGGCTTACTGAACGATGAAGAAGCCGTTAAAACCGTCTTAGAAGATAGGGAACACATGTTCCCTATTTATCATGTTAATTACTTTGAAGAATTTGTCAAAAGACCGCCTAGGGATATAAGGGCTATTGTTGTAGGTGATCAAATAGTAGCTGCTATATATAGATATTCTGGCAATAATGAATGGAAAACAAACATGGCTTTGGGTGGCCGTGCTGAATTGTGTCATGTTACAAAAGAATTGGAAGATATTTGCCTTAATGCTGCGAAAATTTTTAAAGGCTGATATAGTAGGTGTAGATTTAATGGAAAGTATAAATCATGGTTTAGTGGTTCATGAAGTAAATAATACCACCGAATTTAAAAATACCGTACGAGTAACCGGAGTTGATATACCCTCATTAATTGTTAATTATATGGTTAATATTCTAAAAAAATAAAAAACATGGTCTCTTCTACATTTGCTATAGAGTTATTAAGGAATTCACTGGAAATTTATTCGCCCTCCAGATCAGAGACTAAATTTGCTAATTTTTTGAAGGATGTTTGCATGGATCTTGGGTTTTGAGCAAGCAAATATTGATAGTGTAGGAAACATTATTGCAGTAAAGGGCACAGGGGACCCAGTAATATTACTTTGTGGTCATATGGATACAGTCCCTGGCATTGTGCCTGTTCGTTTGGATGGTGATTATATGTATGGTAGGGGTGCATCAGATGCAAAGGCTCCTTTGATATCTATGTTATTAGGTGCTGCAGATTTTCCAAAACAAAATGGTACAATAATTTTTGCTGGAGTAGTAGATGAAGAAGGTAATGCAACGGGCATAAAAAATCTTGTTAAAGATAAAAATTTAAACCCTCATTATGCAATTTTTGGTGAACCAAGTGGAATTGATAATATCACTATTTCTTATAAAGGACGATTGGAAATTCGTATATTATGTGATGTAAATAGTGGTGCTCATGCAAGTGCACCATGGATTTCTATGAATGCTATTGAGGAGATTTACAGTATATGGACAATTCTAAAAAAAGTTTTGGATAGTTGTAATATTAACAAATCAAAAAATAAAGCAGACCTTGTAAGTTATAGTGTAACGGAAATAAGTGGGGGATCTAGTCATAATGTTACTCCTCAAAAATGTCGAATGACTGTTGATATTCGAATACCTGCTCATTTATCTTGTGACGATATTCTGAATCTAATTGATATAAATATAAATGAAATTAAAAAAGATAAAAATGCAATTGTAATAAAATATCAAGTTGAGGATAAAACAGAACCTTTTCAAGCCAATGCTTCATCTACTTTGGTAAGATCTTTGGTATTATCAATTTTGGAAAATAGAAAAAAAAGACCATTATTATTAAAAAAAACAGGAACAGGGGATATGAATATCCTAGGGAACGTTCTTAATATTCCTGTTGTTACATATGGTCCGGGAGATCCACATTCCTCTCATACAGTGGATGAGAAAATTTACATTCATGAGTATTTGACAGGGATTGAAATTTATAAAAATACTTTATTTCATATGGTGCGATTGCATAAAACTTTACAAAATAGATAAAATAAAGCACATACATTTTATTTTAAAAACATTATTTAGTCTTTAAAAAATACATAAATAAATAAAAAACATATTTGATATTTGATAAGAAATGCTTTATTTGATAGGTGTAGGTATAAATGAATATGATTCTTTGAGTATTGGTTCTATTGATATTTTAAAGCATAGTGATATAGTTTATTTGGATAGATTTACTGGATTTTTATCTGAAGAATTTGCTCTAAAAATTAAAAATATATTGAATTTAACTGATAATTCGAATCAAGAAAATCGGGCTGAGGTTAAATTTGTTGAAAGATGGTTTATAGAGGATGGAAGAGAAATATTGGATAATTCTTTAGAAAAAAATGTATGCGTATTAATTTATGGAGATCCTCTAATTGCAACAACTTATAATGAGTTAATTGTCAGGGCAATAAAGCAATCGGTTAATTATAAAGTAATTCATTCGTCCTCTGGTATTTCTTCTCTAATAGGCGAATCCGGGCTACATTACTATAAATTTGGAAAAATAGTTACTATGATGTCTGATCCGATGTCGTCTATTACAGTATATGATACTATTTATAATAATATTTGCCTTGGGTTACATACTTTAATTTTAACCGAATATAATAACGATGAACACCCAAAGAGCTCAAAGTTAAATAATAATGCACCATTTTTTTTACCTCCAAAAAAAGTTTTTGATTTATTATTAGAAAGAGAAAAGGATTTAAAACTGATAAATTTATCTGAAAATTCTTTTGCAATTATTGCTTCTCAAATAGGATCTGAAAACTCAAAATTAATTTGTGGAAGGATAAAATCCTTATTGAACTTGCAAATTGATAACGGTTTTAATTCTATAATCATACCTGGTAATTTGCATTTCACAGAAATTGATTGCCTGAAAAATTTAACTATAATGATTGATGAACCTATTGATAATTCTACAATTGTTGATAGATTATCTGATAGAATGTTAAAAAGATATATCCCCAACGCAAAAAAAGCTTTAGATAATTTAATAGCTTTGATTCATAGTGAGAAAAGTATATCTGAAAAGGAATATTCTGTTGTTTTAGAAAATGCTGAAAATTATCTTTTTGATGCTGAACATTTTTATAAACAAGGTAAGATGGAACTTGCTATACTCAGTGTGGGCTATGCTGAGGGTTTAATCGATTCACTACGATTTCAAAAAGGCATGAATCCTTGGTAATTACACTCATATAGGTTTTTTATATGGGATAGTTAAGAATTATTAATAGACTGTTTTTTTAAAATATAATAAATAATGTATGATATCTTTCCAAATCTTCCAGAAGGCTCCGATACTAATGATAATTCTGAATTAGATGATAGCAATGGAAATAATGTTGATAAAAAGCAAATTGATATAAAAAAAAAATCGATAGGGCATTTGCCTACCGAACTATTAAAATTTGTTAATAATGATTCATATTCATTACTTATTAAAGGGAATCCTGGGACCGGCAAAACAACTTTTGCACTAACTTTGATGGATAATTTGGATCATAATAGTAATTATTTTTATATATCCACAAGACAATCAATCAAACAACTTTCATATTTTTATCCTTGGATTAGCAAATTTACAATACCAACCGAATCAAAGTATGAATATAAATTTGAAGATGCACGACTGGATGAACCTGAATCTCTGTTTGAACGAATTACTAATCAATTAATGGATGTTAAATCTCCAATCATTATAATTGATACTTGGGATGCTATTGCTTCATTTATGGATAGGGAGTCAAGGTTAAATAATGAACGAGTTTTACAAATATGGCGAGAAAGAGCAGGAGCAAAATTAATTTTTCTAAGCGAATCGTGTGATATCAACTCTCTTGGATTCTATTGTCGATGGAGTAATTACTTTAAAACATAATTTTAAAAATTCAAACTACTATAGAAAATTATATATCAATAAACTACGTGGAATTTCAATTGGTTGTTCTAGGTACAATTTTTCTTTATTTAATGGATTATTTTTTGTGCTTGATTCTATTGATGATTTGAATATGTTTGAAAATCTCAAAATAAATACATCTGTTCAAGATAAAATTGGAAATAATCAAAATAATTTATACAATAAATATAACACATATGAAAAAAATAATGTTAATTTTTTAAATGACCTATTTCATAGCAACAGAATTGTAACGATGGAATTTGATTCGAATTTAAATAATGAATTGATTTTATCAATGTTGTTAAAACCTCTCTTTTTTTGGATTGTTACAGAGAACATGATTATGATAAATAATTTTAATTGGAATTTCTATTCTATGTTAAAAAATATTATGCATTTTTTTGTATCTTCTGATTTACTTGATAATAATATATTACATGAACAATTGAATTATCTAAAATTTGTTTCAGGTTATGATGAAAATAATAAATCGTTTGAAGAAAAAAAAGAAAATTTGAGTTTTGAAGATTCGATTAATAAGTCTTTAGTTGAAATATTAGAAATGTATAAAAATAAAAATAAAAATAAAAATCCTAATTATACTAGTGTGTTAAATATATTAGATGGTAATAGTACAGGGGATTTAATTTCGAATGTTAAATTTGTAAATTCTATAAAAACAAATCCAATAAATAATCTTGTTATATTGAAAAACTGCACATCTATCAATACTGATATATTGTTATCTGAAAGTAAATATTATAAAATTTTTTTAAAAGGTAAAAATATTTTAATAAATTCGATTACTCCACCAACATATAATTATGGTGCAATCAATGAACCTGATAGTTATTTTGTTGACTGGTATCCCTTGTATTGAATCTCATTTCCAATAATGATAATAAAAAAACAAAAACTAATGATCTGTATCCTTTATTTTATTCTAGTACTTGTTATTTTGTATGAATGATCTGTTCTCGGTTTTCGATCATAGTATCGATGATTGTATAAATATAATGGATAAAACAACTTCTATTCATGACAATCATAGATTCCAAGGTTTTTTTTCAGATATTGGAATGATTTCTGGTCATTATATTAATTTCCAACTTCCCGAAAATTTGGTAGTTGTTGGTGATATTCATGGTGATTTTTTTACTTTAGAAAAAATAATGGAGAGAATTGATTTTACAAATTATCTAAAAAATGAATCAAATTTATTAATTTTTCTTGGTGATTATATAGATAGAGGCAAATATTCTCTAGAAGTTTTGCTTTTTCTTTGCAATCTAAAAAATACCTATCCTAATAATGTCTTTATGCTAAGGGGAAATCATGAAGCATACAACCACTTTCCTTTTTCTTCATATGATTTTTATTCAAATCTTTTAGATAAATTTGCACAATCCACGAAATTACTTTATGATGATCATATTTTACCATTTTTTGAATCATTGTTTTTATTTTGTGAAATAAATGGATTTTCTATTTTAACTCATGGAGGTCTACCTGTAATTGAAAATACTAACTTTTTTGAAAATTATAAATTTCACTTATCTTCTGCATTAAATAATGTGTCGCTGCTAGAGGAAATTCTATGGAACGACCCGCGGGATTTACCTTGTGATCACAATTGGAGTTTTTCTAACCGAGGACTTGGAAAATATTTTGGGGTTGGTATAACAAATATGTGGCTATTGAAAACTGGATGCAAATTTCTTTTACGAGGACATGAACCCTGTAAGGGTTATAAATTAATTCATGAAAACAAAATTCTTACCATTTTTTCATCCAAAGATCCATATCCGAAGTTTGAATCTTCATTTTTAAAGATTTCCCAAAAAGAGATAAGTGAAATAAATGGTAATGGCTTGTTATTTCCAAATTATATTCATGTTGTTTGATGTTTAAATTTAAATTTCAATTCTTGATTTTATTTCTTTGCATCTTTTTCGTAATGATACAGTAGATATTTCTGCAACTTGACAAATTTCTACCTGTCTTAAAAATTCATTGCAATTTTGTGAAGCTATATAAATTATTGAACCTGCCAATGCTCTTGGATTTTTTCCAATTGAAATTCTGCATTGCTGTACCATCGAATATATTCTTAAAGCTTCTCTTTTTGTCTTTTCGCTCATTTGCAATCTATTGCATATTAAAGTTACATAATCTGGACCATGTAATACGGGCATTTGTAGAGAAAGCTCCTTTAATATTAATTTATAATGAGACATAATATCTTTTGTAGTGATATTACATGCATTAGCGATATCTGTTATAGTTTTAGGTGTTGCAGTTTCGCGACAAGCTGCATACAGTGCAGCCCCTACCAATCCTAATGTTGATCTGCCTTTGGCAAGTTTTTTTATAGCTGCTTTTCTATAAATATAGGCTGCTCCCTCAATCACTGCTTGACTTAAATATAATTTATCTCCATAATTATTTAATAATTTTAAAGCTTTTTCTAAATTTCTTGAGATTGAATCATTTAATTGAGCTCTATTATTCCATGTCCTCAACCTTTGAATATTATTTTTTTGGGATGGCTCTAAAGCCTTACCTCGAGCATCTGTATCCCCAATACCTATAAGAGTAGATAATCCTTTGTTATGAGCAGCTAAAGACTCTGGCATACCAGTTCTTGTTCTGTCTATATAACCTGAATTGCTTCTATTATTCATATTTGAATCTGAATTGGGATCTTGATTTGATACGCAGCCACAAGAAGAACAAACATATTCGAATGAAACCGTATCAAAAATAACAGAATCACTTTTACAATATTCGCAAACTATTGGCTTTGAATCCCCTATTTTGCCTTCAGGAAGCATAAAGTATTATACATTATTTTATTACTTATATTAGTTATTATTTATGTTTTTTCTACAATTTCACTTTATTAGTAGTTGGAAAATAAATTATTTATAAAAAAATAACGATTAAATTATTATAAAAGGGTGTGTTATAGTCAATTTATTGATCAGTAATCCTACAATTTTATTTGCTACTATTTTATGGATATTTTTTATACCTAAAGCTATTATTTTATTTTATCGATTTATTAAAAATAGTAAACGATTTATTGAAAAGGATTTAATAAGAGTGCCTAATGACCCCCAGATCATTTTCCAAATAACTACTCGTTCTGCAACAAAAACTGCTGTTGTAAAAAGAGGAATAGATTCTATTATAGAATCCTGTAATAAAATCAAATATTATAAATTTGAAATAATGGTTGTAACTGAAGATTATAATGATATAGATACATTAAATTCTTCTTTATGCAAGGTTGTGTGTGTAAGTAAAAAATTCAAGCCTAATGCGATTAAAAAAGCAAGGGCATTACAATATGCAGTAGAATTTAGACGGAAAATTAATCAACATTCTTCTGATTACTGGATTTTTCATATGGATGATGAAAGCTATGTTGTTAGACAAACCATACTTTCATTATTGAAATTTATTCGCGAAAAAAAAGGAGTTGCTGGAGAAGGTCCGATTTTCTATCCATTAAAATTCGATGTTGCAAATAGAATTACAGCTTTGGCAGAATCACCTAGATCATTTGGATGTTTTGAATGTGTTACACATATGAATAATCCTCCGCCGATACATATGCATGGAAGTAATCTATTAGTTAGATCCGATGTTGAAGATATAATTGGGTGGGAATTTGGTCCTATTTTGGCAGAAGATCAGAGATTTGGATATGAAATATATAAAAAATATGGAAAAAACTCTATGGGTTGGCATGGTGGAGTTCTGTTAGAACAGCCACCTCTTAATATAAAAGATCACTTTATGCAAAGAAGAAGATGGATTATAGGTAATTTACAAAATATAGAAAATTTTTCAAAATTATTTAAATTAAGATTGATTTATAGATGTACATCTTTCTTTTTATCTTTTATTTCGGGTTTAATATCTCTAATTTTGACATTTTATGTAAATATTCCAAAAGTATCTAGTATTTTTTCGTTTATTAATTTTGATTGGACCTATAACATGGGATTTGATGTTTCAGTTTGGATGGATAGACTAAATCATCTTTCAAATTCATCAAATGACCTTTTTAAACCGTTAACTGATATTCAAATTTTTGATAGCAGCTTAGGTTTGGTATTATTATTTTCAAGCATTATCTGGTTAATGTCTTACCAAATTGGACTTTTTTTAAATCTTAGATATACAAAGATTAGTTTTATTAGGCGAATTTTTTTACATATTCAAACTTTAATTTTCTGCCCTTTTATAGGACTAATCGAATCATTTCCAGGTTTTTATTCGGTTATTGAGTATTACTCTTTCAAAAGCTTTTAGAAAAAATAATCTTAAATTCTTAGATTTTTATGTGGTTAAAAAGTAATATAAAATAAAATCTATTTTTATCTATTATATTTCTCTGATGGTATGGTTTTTAATATTGAGATTTATATTTTTTTATATTATTTTTGAAATAGGTAGTAATTATATTATCCTGTCAATATAATGTCAAGCATATTGTTTTGTTGTATGATTCAAAATACAGTTAAAACTATATTTTATCTATAACAAATCTGATAATGATTTTTTACGTCTTCGCATTAATACTAACACGTCTGTAAAAAAAGATTTACAATAATAATGCAATAAATCATAATAGATCTCTTGTATAATTAGCACCATTAGAAAAATTACTACGAATGCAACACATCTTTCGTAATCAGCAAATTAAAATGCAAATATTATAAAATATTATTGACAATCTATAAAATTTTGTTAGTTGTCTAATTATGCAAGAGATCTAATTATTTGATTTCTTTTTTTATGGTGGAGGAGGTGGGATTCGAACCCACGAACCCCTAAAGGACGGGATTTCCCTTTTTATAATCTTGAGTCCTGCGCGTTTGACCAGGCTTCGCGACTCCTCCTTGCTTAGAAATACTGAACTATAGTTATTATTTTTATTTCTTTTGCTTGTTATATTTTTTTTGTATAACTTTATATCGTTGGAAAAATGAAAAAATTTAATATTAATTAAAATAAAACATATTCAAATAGATGAGTATGAATATTAGTGAATTGACAAATGATATGAGACATGTAACAATTGAAGGTATGGTAGAAAAGATAACAGAACCTCGAACAGTAAATTTAAGAGCAGGTGGTTCAGCACAGGTTGCTGATGCTATAATAACAGATAATACTGGAAATATTAAATTATCTTTGTGGGATGATCAAATAAAGATGATAAAAGAGGGTGATAAAATCCTGATAGAAAACGGATATACTCAGGCATTCCGTGGAGAAAATGAGCTTAAATATTGGACGTTACGGAAAATTGACTGTTTTAGAGGTATAATCAACTATTAGGGTATCTGAATCTTTGTTCTTTTTCCTTTTTTGATTTTATCAAATTTCATTTATTATTTCTGTTTTGTGGACATACTTTTACTCTTATAATAGCTAAGAATTAAAAACAAAAATAATGTCTATAAATGAATAATATGAGATTCTGTGGCTCTATTTGCCTGGAAAAATCAATGGCTTGAAATTACTGTTAAGATTTAAAGTCAATATATAGAACATCTTTTCAGTTTATTAGTTATGTTTGTATTTTTATTTTTTTTCGGTCTCTTTAAGAAAAATGGATGTTAGATTATTATCATGTTTTATTAATCTATATTCCTGTATATATCTTGAATTTTATTTTACATTTTTTAAGCACTCTAGTATTTGAAACATGTTTTTTATTTCTTTGGGATGACCTTTGATATCTAATTTTAATCCTCCTTTTATTGATACTTTTGCTAAATTAAATAACCCTCCTTTTTCTTTATATTCCAAACCTTCGAGTCTTTCTACTTTTTCACAAATGACATCTTCACAATTATTAAAGATTCCTCTTTTTTTATATAATAAAATTCTTTTATTTGTAATAGTCAATCTATATTTCTTGTTAGCATATTCTATGTCGTATTTACAAACATATTTAATTTGTTCTCCAGGCACTAGGAAATCTTCAAGTGGCAATTGATTAAACATTTTAATTGTAATATTTATAAAAAATTGTTTAAGGTTTTAATGTAATTTGTAATTAAAAATTAACCTTTTTTGATAGAAAAAAATTGGGAATATACTCAAGTGGATCGCTATTTGCTATTCTTTTCTTTGGATTCATCATAATAAATCTCCATTTTTTTTCTAAAGCAGTGGATATGCCGATTCTACCTGTCTCAAAGACTTTAAATTCATTAGAATTTATATTCTTTATATTGCTGCTGATTCTTTCCTTCTTCTTCTTCTTCAAGATAAAGAAAACTGTTATTATTATCTGTGATGTCAATATCATTATGTTTTTTTGTTATTTTAAACGCCTGGGTCAGTTTTCCCGGACCAGATGATAACTCTATTATATTGTCCTTTCTTCTAAAAATTCTCATCAAATTTATCCCCTCTATGGGTTGGATTGATCTTATTAAAATGGCTCCAGCTGCACAATCATTATTTTTTGCCACTATGTTAAAACAATAGTGATTTCCGTAGATAAAATAAATATATACCCTACCTGCATCGCCATACATTATTCTATTACGATCGGTCTTTTTTCTAAAAGCATGACTGGCTGGATCATTGTTACAACCATAAGCTTCAGTTTCTACAATTACTCCACTTAATTTGTAATATTTTCCCATAAAGTCTACATATCTTACCAATTTCTTTCCAACAAGGTCGTAAGCTACCTTGTGTGTATCTCTTTCAAAAAACCCTTTTTGGATTCTCAAATTATGTTAGAGTAATATATGGATTCTATATTTTTTTTCTTATGGAATATCGAATTAAAGATAAGTCTTTGTCTTCTTATGGTAAGAAGAAAATCAATTGGGCAGAATCTCATATGCCTGTATTACTATCTTTACAAAAAAAATATCAAGATTCAAAACCATTAAAAAACCTCATTATTGGTGGTTGTTTACATGTTACCAAAGAAACAGCTGTATTGATTAAAACATTGCATGCTGCAGGTGCGGAAATAGCTTGGTCAGGATGCAATCCATTAAGTACCAGTGATGATATCGCTGCTTCGTTAGTGGTAGATGATGGATTATCTATATTTGCAAGTAGAGGTGTTAATAATGATGAATATTATGAAGATATTTATTCGGTATTGAAATTTAAACCTCATATTACTATTGATGATGGTGCTGATCTAACAATCGAATTTCATAAAACGATGGATAAGTATGGTAGTAATATTATAGGTGGAACAGAAGAAACTACAACCGGTGTTATGCGTTTAAGAGCCTTGAAAGAACCAAGAAACTTCAATATCCTATTATTGCAGTAAATGATGCTGAGACTAAACATGATTTTGATAATGTATATGGAACAGGACAATCTGCTTTAGATGGAGTTATACGAGTCTACTAATATTCTTATTGCAGGAAAAACTGTTGTTGTTGCTGGATATGGACATGTAGGAAAAGGAATAGCAGCTAGATGCAGTGGGCATGGTGCATCTGTTATTGTAACCGAAGTGGATCCTATTAATGCATTAAAGGCAAAAATGGATGGATATATTGTAAAACCGATGTTGGATGCATCTTCTATAGGTGATATATTTATTACATCTACTGGTTGTAAGGATATAATAACTGGTCCTCATATTGAGAAAATGAAAAATAATACAATTCTTGCAAATGCAGGTCATTTTAATGTGGAAATATCTATAAATGATTTAGACGAGTTTATCAACTTCTACACACAATCTAAATGAAAACGTGGAGCAATTTATTCTTAAGAATGGTAATAAAATTAATCTAATTGGAGAAGGCAGACTTGTAAATCTGGTTGCTGCTGAAGGTCATCCTTCTGAAGTCATGGATATGAGTTTTGCCAATCAATTTCTTTCAGTTTTACATCTTGCAGAAAATAAAGATACTTTTGAAAATAAAATATATGAAATTAGCCGAGAGCAAGATCTTAACATTGCAAGATTGAAATTAGAATCGATGGATATCAAAATTGATAACTTGACTGACAGTCAAAATAGATATCTTCATGATTATGGTGAAGGTACCTGATATTCCTCATTTAATATATTGTAAAAGTGGGAGTGTTAAATTTATAAATCAATAAAAAATTATTAAAAATACGACTCTCTAAATGGATTGTTATTATGGATGGGTAGTCTAGTGGTTAAGATACCTGTCTCACACACAGGTGATCGAGAGTTCAAATCTCTCTCCATCCACTATAATTTCTTTAAATATTTAAAAATATATTTTAAATCAAGTAATAAGTAACATTGCAATATAAATGACAAATGTGACTGCAAGAAAAATCTTTGTAACTTTGAAAGATTTTTCTAAAGCATTAGAATAGTCATCAAACTGGTCATTTCCCATGACCATTACTTGACTTTCTGATTTATAGATTTCATATGTGGAATCGTTAATTGATTTTTGGGATAATTTTACTAGTTGTCGGAATATATCTATTATTTTTGTTTCGTTTGTTATATCTCCCAAAGTATAATATCCTTTGGTATTTCTTTTACCTGATGTTGAATGTGTATCTGATGTGCAAATTTCTATTATATTATATCCTTCAGATTCTAGCATATTCATAATTTTTTCTCTTATACCATTTTTCATATTATTGGAATCACACCAGCATAACACATATTCTTTATTTTTTATTGAAATAGTTAACAAACCAAATTGACCGTCTCCTAAATCAGGTGATTTTTTTATTTCATTTTTTGTTTGATCTATTTGAAAACTATTTGAATATCCAATTTTAAATGGAAATTGTTCTGAATCTTTAATTTTTTCAAGACATCTTTTCCCTATTATATATAAAGTTGTTTATATCTTTACTTTCAATTTTTTCTCCCATCGAATTATGAGAATCAATTATTAAAATTTGCTCAAATCCTAATTCTTTTGAATATTGTTCAAGTGATAATTTGACTTCTTGTGGAATATCTTCCATTCCTGATGGTGATTTAGATAAAAATAATATAACATTTTTACCCAATGCAAATCCGGAACAATTGCAATCATTTATTGATTTTGTAATTGGTATTGTGCATTTATCTCCTGATTCTAAAAAGTGTCGAATTGATTTAAGGGAGTCTAGATATTTTTTTACTTCTTTGTGTGATGGAATATTAAGTGAATGATCTGAAATACTGTGCATAACCATAGCAGATTTGAATAAAATTTAAAAATATCATAATGGAAGATTACTTCCTCCAATTGGATTAAATGGACCTGGATGTAATTCTGGAAGAACTATTGTAACATTTTTTTGAGATTTCAATTTTATTAAAAAAGTTTTAACAACCCTTGAATTTGCTTTTTCTTCTGCTATTCTTTCCATTTCTTCATATTTATTTTCAGTCCATGCTTTTAGAAAAGCTTGTAATATTTTAAATGCACTTGCAAAACTAGGTCTTCCTAATCTGTCTATTATTATTGCCCATAATACGCCTGTAGTTAAAATTATTGCACCAAATAAATAAACTGAAAAATTTGTAAAGAAAATATGATTAAAATATAAAAATGAAATTATTATAAAAATTATTAATGGCTGTATAAATGATATCGGAATTGCTCTCTTTAGAGATGCACCAAATACTGATGTAAAAATTCCTATTCGTAAGTCCAATTGCCATAAACATTCCTTGCAAAACTGAATTAATAGCTGCATGATTTGTATAAATTATAAATCCTGAAACATAGCCTAAGAATTACTGTCAATGTCCATAAGAGACTTGCAAATGCTGCTACATGTAAAACTTTTGAAAATCTATTAAGGGGAGTGCCTTTAAGTGAGAGATAATCAAATAATAAAGTTGCAGTAAAAATACTAACAATTATTGGGGATGAAATAATAAATTCTACAAGGTTGTGAGAAGTTATTATAAAATTAATTACTATTATATTAGTTATTAGACTTGCAATTGCTATTATATAAGAAAATTTTTTTGAAGTTGGATTTATATTTGTAAATATCCATCTTTTATGCAGGCTTGAAATGCTGTCTGATTCAGGATTGCTCATTAAAAGTCAGAAAAAGAAAAATTATACCGGAAATAAAATCTTTATTGCTACAGAGATTGCAATTAATGCTCCTGATATACCTAATATAATTTCTGGCTTTACTTTTATCCCTTTTGTTTCATCCTCGAAAAATCTTAACAGGCCAGCACTTGAAGCGGGTAAAGGTGCATTCTTTTTTTGCCTTCTTACTCATATCTAAAAAACTCTATAGCATGGGAATAAATACATTTCTGTATCAAATTAGATTACTGCAATAATTAAGGTCATTTTAAATCAAACAAATTAATTAGAATTTTATAATTTAAATTTTGATTGAAAAAAATTCAAATTGGTGTTATAGGTCACAATCAAGATTCATTGCCTTTAAAAATTTCGGACCTTGCATATGAAGTTGGCAGAGAGATAGCCAAAAAAAATGCTGTTTTAATTTGTGGAGGACTTGGTGGTGTGATGGAATATGCTTGTAAAGGTGCAAAAGATAATGGTGGATTAACAGTGGGAATCGTTCCTCAGGACGATTATTCCAAAAGCTAATAAATTTTGTGATATAGTTATTTGTACTGGAATCGGTTATTCAAGGGATTTTATAGTATCTTATTCATCGGATGGTATAATATCTGTCGGTGGAGGAGTAGGTACTTTAATTGAGTTGTGTGTTGGATATATGGCTAAAAAGTTAATGGTTTCAATTGAGGATAGTGGAGGTACTTCTGATATTTATGGTGGAAAATTTTTGGATGAAAGGAAAAGAGTTATAATTGAAAAATACAAATCTCCTAATCTTGCTGTTGATTTTATAATTAAAAAATTGCAAAATACTATGAATTTGGATACCTCTTCATCTCTGTAAATCTTTTCAAAGGATTCTTTGGTAAGTGTTAAGGAATATACATGGTGATAATGTAATCAGCCTAGCTATAAGCATTTATCAATAGATTATTGGATCAAAAATAATTGTTTATTTAATTATGCTATTTGGTATAGAATAAATGATCAGGTAACAAAAAATGATCAAAAGAATTTTATTTCATATTTCAAAATATTGGCAATACTGATAATGTGTTATGGAATTATAAATAAAAATACAATTTTCATTATCTATGCCTGAGAAGATTCTGAAGCATCAGAACGACTTTACATTGATTTGAAGAATGCAGGCTTAATTCCTTGGAGAGATAAAGAGGTTATAAAGCCAGGACAGAACTGGAAAATAGCCATAAGAAAGGGTATTAAAAGTAGCAGATACTTTATTCCATTATTTTCTTCTAAATCCATAGAAAAGATTGTATATGCCAAAAAGGTTATACTATAACCATACTTTGTGTATCTTCCATATTTTATTGGCTATATAAATATGTCATACTCGTTTATCGGCCCTGTTAACTTAAGATATTAATTCTTTATTGTGTTGATCAATGAATATGTTGAGTTATGTAAACACTTGAATAATCTTTAATGTAAAGTGAATGTGCTTATTTAGATTTGTTAATTTTTAAAAACTTGAGAATATGTTAAAAAAATACAACAATAATTTTGTAAATGAAAACAAGCAGTATCAGTTTACAGAAGAACATACAGCATTCTTTACACAACTGTTAAGCCACTGTTTGACATGGTTTAATTTACACTTGTTCTTTTTACAAGGAATTAGTCATCAAACGATTCTATTCTGTCCTTTACGTACTGCATTGTCCTTTCAATTATGCTTTTTTCAAACTCCTATATACAAAAAATGAAGGTGATGATATAGGTTCAAGAATTTGCAGGCTTGTGGATACCATGTACCACCATCGGATGAAACTGGATATATTCCATACTTGTCTAAAACATGAGACAGAAATCGCTCCGCCACCACAAACATGTTTCGTTCTTTTGATATGTGGAAAGAAAGAATTTCTTTGTATATTGGTTCAATAACAACCCATCAAAGCCATATTAATTCAGAACCTACTTTTATCGCAGTTTCATCTTTTTGTATACAAGAGTATTCTTTGATTTTACTTTTATTGCGATATTTCTTTGGTTTGTACTTTTGAATCCAGTTCCAGATAGAAACATGGCTTATTTTAACTAAAAGTAAAAAAGATAATGCTTTTGCAGCATTTCTAAAGGATAATCCAAGAAAGTACAAGTATAATCCATAACCAATTATTTTTGTGGATGTTCTATTTCTTGCGTTCATACAAGATATGGTTGTCTTAAATCTATAGGTTTTTTCCTTAAGTTAACAGGGCCCGTTTATCAGATGCTATCATTACAAGCGTTCTGCCAACACTTTCTCCTTTGAATAATCTGATGAAGGCTTTTGGTGCGTTTTCTAATCCTTCAAAAACATTTTCTTTCCACTTTATTTTATCTTCATTAATCCATTTTGACATGGTGGGATTGAACTCGTTTATGATGTCATTATAGTCACTCCAGATGAAACCCTGTAACTTGAGTCGAAATGAAACAGCAAAAGAAAGATTTGATATTCCAGAGTGGGATATAAGAGAAGTATTATGATGCTTTGTTGCATGATTCATATAATTTTTGATTTTACTATCTATTTTGGCTAAATAGATATCATTTTGTTATACAATGATGCTTTTAGCATCATTTCCTGTATCATATTTTTCAGTCTAACCGAATAAACATATTCACCAAACATTCTTTTTAGGGAAGAGAATACAGTTTCTACAATCCTTCTTTATCCATAGCTAACGCTATCTTTCCACTTTTGCAAATCATTTCTTTGTGCCAAAACCGATAGATTCCTAAGGATGTTCCCTTTTTTCCATCCTACTCTAGTATTCTCTCTTACTTTAATACAAGGCAGGATTCCATTGTCTGCGATAAATATCTAAAAATGTCATTACTTTCATAGGCGCCATCATCACAATAGTTTGCTTATTGCTGTTACACTTTCTGATTCTATGATATTCTCAACCAACTCCGGTAATGCCTTGCTATCATGAACATGCTCATCCGCGGTTACTTTCATGGAAAGAATTTTCTTGGTCTTCACATCAACTGTTATATGTATTTTTAAATATCCTTTCTTTCTTGCATTCCATTTATCTTTCATCCATTGTCCTCTATTGGTAACCTTGATACCAGTACGATCTATCGCAATGATGATATATTCGTCATTGAATTCCTTGTTTTTGCTATCCGTCGTATCTTTTATCTTGATGTCTAATTTGTTTATTCTTTTATTTATTGTAGTGTAATCGGGAATGGAAGGTGCTTTGTTGCATGATTTGAAAAACGGTTAAAACTAGGCCCTGTTTAGAACAATGATAATCTAATTTTCATTGTTTCCGTTATACTTCTATCAACAAAACGTTAACAAATAATGATTAAAATAATTATACAACAAAGCAAGTTTACCATATTATCCTTAGATGAATCATTTTTCTTTTATGATTTTCTTATTAGAAGGGTTTGGATTGTAGACTCTGTTCACTTAAGAAATATGTTTTATAGTATTTGACACTCGTAGAAAAGTCTACAAGAAAATAATATAATTTTGTAAAATTTAAGATGGATTTAGTCCGGAATAAATTCTAAAAATTACAAAATTAACTTGATATAAGATAAAAATGTCCTGATAAAACCCTTAAGTGAACAGAGCCGGATTGTGCAAGATAAAAGACCGATAGTTCGAGTGACAGGCTCGCACCAACATTCATGTATTTTTGGAGCAGTAAGCATGGAAGAAGGAAAGAAGAAGAAGAAACAGCTATTCAGATAGTACGATGTATTCAATGGTGATACATTTCTTGATTATCTAAAGAAAATACATACAAATTTCAAAAATGTTATTTGTTCATGGATAAAGTATCACCTCATTATAAATCAAAGAAGGTGTTAAAGTATTTTGAAGATAACAAGGATACTCTGATACCTGTATATCTTCCAACGGCATCACCTGAATTTATGGTAATGGAAGAGGTTTGGAATATAGCCAAGCGTGATCTGCTTGTTCTAAAATAGGATACATCATTTACAGATTTGAAGAACAAGATATCCAGGTATTTTAGAATAAAGAGATTCAATCTTAATATGAAGAACTATCTATTAAGAGATGCAATTTAGAGAACATATGCTAATTGGTATAAATAATATCTAAAAGAATGCGTTTTTTGCATGATTCTTGTAACTCGTTTTTTATTTGCATTTTAGTGATAATGATGTGAAGCAAATAATCATAATTTAGTTAGTTTTGTTATGAATAAAATAAAGTTTTAACACTATTTCGACTCATGCAATAAAACATGGTCGAAACTTAATAGCCGTATATACACAACTCAACCATCCTCAACTATTATAATATCTTCTTTACTTTAATGCTATAATAGTAGTCATGGAATTAACTGATCTCCTTGAATTGCTCTCTCTCTATGTTCAGTTATGAAGTTGATAATTAAGTAACGTACTAATTTGACTTTTTATCTATATACTTTTATAATTTCAAGATAAATGTGACGTCTATTAAAAGTTCCGTAATTAAACAAACCAGAAACTTGAAATAAAATACACATTCGTCAATTTCTTTTACTTCCGTCATTTTTTCCGTCAACTTGTCCAAAAACCCGTCATTTTTATTTAAGTTCTATATTAAGCATATAGGAAGAATAAACTATCCTCATTTAGCATTCGATAATAATATTAAATGTCATCGAGTTTATTATTATGTAGAAGTATTAGGACTATTCCTATTCGATAGAGAATCTAGTAAATTTCAATGTATGGAATATGTTGATATGCATCGATCTGTATTTCTTTTAATATTTTTTAATTTACTTGCATTTATAATCAAATATTTGAATCGATTATATGGAAAGGATGGACACTCTCATTCTTTGCATCTTTTGGAATAGCTGGATAAATTCATGTAGTAGTAAACTTTCTAACTGTTATTATGTACGATACTAGAAGGAAGTTTATTCTATTTAAAATTAAGGCTATTACAGGTCATTATATTCTGGGTTGCTACAGGTAATAAGCTCTCAATTTAAGGTATATATAATTGGAAGAATGATAATAATAAATTAAATTATTTAGAATATAATTTTACTATACTGACTAACCTAAATTTGCTAATTCGCTTTCCTCAACAGATACTTTACTATATCGAAGGTAAAGCGTCTAGTCTTGTAATATTTAGAAATTGACGATTTCAGGTCAGCAAATCTGAAATAGTATTTTGATACCAACAGATAATACTTTCCTTGTCTGTAGCATTCTTCAACAGCGTTAAATTCAGTTGAACCTTTTGGAAAATGCATTATTCTTATATGTGTTATTTCTCTTAAATACTCATGTACCTTCTTTGAATAATGTCGACGCGCTTTATCTGACTGATGATCCTTTTTAGACGTTATGATCATGCCTTCTCCTTTGCTTGCGATCTGCTTTGTGAATGATATAACCATGATTGTTAACTACAATCTGATTGTTGGCAACAAATATCTTTTCTTCTTGCCTAAAGAACGGTACACCTCACTTCTTTTATCTGCGGACATTGGTATCTATTATTTTGTTCACTTTATGAAGGATATAGAGTCGGGAAAATATTATTCAGTCTAATTGGTGTTCGTAGCATTTTTGTAATTTTTCTTTTGGATAGAATTTTTCATGTTTATCATTTCTTTTTTGCTATTTCTTTTTTGTAAATATTTGAAATTCTCATACTGCAAGTTCTGTAAATGATCTAAAAAGCAGTAGTAGTTTTTTGGATATATATAATACGAAAGCAATGGAAGAACAGCTTAATAAAGAAATAATAGTCATAAACTGCTTTGTTGCATGATTCCTATAATCTTTGATTTTACTATCTATTTTGTCTAAATAGATATCATTTTGTTATACAATGATGCTTTTAACATCATTTCTTGTATCATATTCTTCAGTTTAACGGAATAAACATACTCTCCAAACCTTCTCTTTAAACAAGAAAATACTGTTTCTACAATCCATCTTTGTCCATAGCTTACACTATCCTTCCACTTTTGCAAATCATTTCTTTGTGCCAACACTGATAGATTTCTTAGAATGTTTCCTTTTTTCCATCTGACTCTAGCATTCTTTCTTACTTTAATACAAGGCAGTATTCCGTTGTCTGCCTAGATATCTAAAAATATCATTACCATCATAAGCACCATCAGCAAATAGTTTACCTATTGTTATTTTTTTATCTGATTTTATAACATCATTAATCAATTCAGGTAATGCTTTGCTATCATGAACATGTTCATCAGTTACCTTCATCGAAAGAATTTTCTTGGTTTTGACATTAACTGCTACATGTATTTTCAAATATCCTTTCTTATTTTTTAAATTCCATTTATCTTGCATCCATTGACCTCTGTTTGTAACCTTTATGCCAGTACTATCTATTGCAATGATAATATATTCATCTTTAGAATTCCTTGCTATCTGTATTATCATTTATTTGAATATCTAATTTGTTTATTCTTCTGTTTATTGTTGTAAAATCTGGGATTGAAGGTACTTTTCCTTTAGCATGTCCTTGTGCTATTCCTTCGGTTTGTCTATATGGTAGATGAAAATATACCTTGGCATATCCAAGTAAAAGAAGAAAAGTATTAGGATAATGAAATGGCTCTCCAACCTTATCTTTGTTCATCTCTTTTAATTCAGTATCCCAGTTGTTAATGACATCAAAGCCTAGCAGTATTTCACCTCTTCTAACTAGAGATTGGTTGTAGGTGGACCATTTCACATATTTTGTTGATGATGTTAGCTAAATGTATTTGGAAAGGGGGAATCATGCAACAAAGCAATCATTTTTCTAGAGCGTTAAAAGAAATAAGGGGATTGTATATCTAAAACAAAGTTTTTTTATTTTAAAGATAAAAGATACTCATCAGGATGATAAAACTCTCCCATATTTTTCTTCAAGTTTTATTAATTCATTTACTATTTTTGGAACTCCAAATTTTTCAGCCAATTTAAACAAGTTTGTTTTGAGTCCCATCCCTAAATTTAAGGCATTATCTAAATCTTCTTTTGTACAAACTTGATTTGTAATAAGCCATGCTGCATTATTAGATGCAACACCTAGAATTGAAAGCGGGTCATATTTTGATGCTTTTTCTTCCGAAAGATCAATTCTTTCATATTTATCGCCTTTATATTCATAAAAACCTTGACCTGACTTTTGACCAAATTGTTTTAAATCATAGAGTTCTTTTATTTTTGGATGGGGTAATATTACTTTTTTATCTCTACTGCTCATCTCTTGCGTTGCTTTATAAATCACATCAATCCCTGTATAATCTGCTAATTCAAATATTCCCATAGGAAAATCTAATTTGTATTTAACTGCAGAATCTATTACTGTCATTGGAACATTGTCTCTGTCTAAACAATAGGCAGCCTCATGTACTAGGGGTATAAAAACTCTATTGACGATAAATCCTACTACATCTTTTTTACATAAAATAGGAGTTTTTTTAAGTTGTTTTACAAAATTACTAATTTCATTCGTTATTGCAGGATCCGTGTCGGATCCTGGTATTACTTCAACTAATTTCATTAATTGCGGAGGATTAAAAAAATGAACTCCAATAAATTTACTTGGATTTTTGGTTAGTTTACTTAATTCTGTAATAGGTAGAGTGCTAGTATTTGATGCGTATATAGATTTATTATTTGAAACTTCATCCAAATCTTTGTATACTTTCTTTTTAATATTATAGTCTTCAGGAACCGCCTCTATTATTAAATCAGCATCTTTAACTGCCTCTTTAAGATCAATTACCGGAGTTATATTATTATAATATTCATCAACTTGAGCATCTGTGATTTTATTTTTTTCCGATAGTTTTTGTAAAGACCATTTTACTCTTTCCATAGCTTTATCTAAAAATTGTTTTTCAATGTCTCGTAAAATTACTCGGTAGCCGGACATAGCCGAAATTTGAGCTATCCCATGGCCCATAATACCCGATCCTAAAACTGTAATATTTTTTAATGTCATATTTTATTCATAATATTTATTGAAAATATATTCCTATTTTATTTCGAATTTGTTAGGATATCAAAATCAAAGAATGAATAAATATATTATTTGAATTTATCTGTGATTTTTGTTTGTTTTGTTGTTCTTCTAACTGTTCTATCGCTTTTTTTCCCTACTGCTTTATCTACCATTCTTACTATATTATTATCTCTGGTTTCCTTTGCATAAATTATATAGATTAATGCTTTTTCTTTATCCTCTGTTTTTCTAATTACTCTTCCAATTCTTTGTACAATTTGATTAATATTTGATGTATTTGACAAAATAATAGCTATTTTTACATGGGGAATATCATATCCTATTTCTAATGTATGTACTGATAATAAAGGAAAAAAATCAAAACCCCATCTTTCTAATATTGTTTTTCTATCTTTGATCTTTATTTTAGAATGAATTATTTCAGAAGGTATATTGTTTTTTTCTAATATGTTTTTTAATTTGGTTATAGAATCGATTGTTTCGCTAAAAATCATAATTTTTTCGTCTTTGTGATTTTTTATTATCTGAACAGCTTTTTCTAATTTATTGTGTAAAGAATTTAATAATTCCTTTCTAATTTTTACCTGATTGAACCATTCCTTTGCATATTTTGATCTAATTCCTCCTTGGAATAGTATTTTGGAAATTATACTTGCTTCATATGCATTTAATTTAAAAGATAAATTCTTTATCAATTCACTTGTTTTGATATATATCTCTTTTTCTGAGCTGGTAAGGTTAACTTCCATTGACAATATTTCTGGTTTTGCCAGTCTTTTATCATCAACCGCTTCTTTAATTAGATATTTTCTAACTGGGGGAATAGTATCAATTATATCTTGATATTTAGGATCGAGTTCATTTATTGTTGCTGTTAAACCCAAAATCATTTTATTTGGATCCTCTTTTATTATTTTAAAAAGTTTGGTGTATGAAAATGCGGTGTTACTAACAAAATGAACCTCATCTAGTACAATCATATTGGAATTCCTAATTAAAAAATGATTATTAATAACACTTTGATAAGTAGAAATGGTAATTTCTCGTTCATCCTTTTTTTCGCCAAAATATATCCCTATTGATTCTTTGTTAATATTGTATTTTGCAAGCCTCTCTGTATTTTGTTCTATTAAAATAATTCTGGGAACTAAAAATAATATTCTAAAATGATCAAGGGTTTTATTTTGTTTTTCTAAACTGTTTGAAATTTCGATTGCAGCTCTTCTTGCACATTCAAAGGCTATTTCTGTTTTTCCAGTACCAGTAGAATAAATTATAGATCCTCTACTGTTTGATCCAGGCAGTGGCTGCATCTTCTTGATCCTTTGTTAAATTAAATGGAAACTTTAGGTTTAGAATTGCCGGGGACATATTAAAAATCTGCTAATATTTTTTATCATTCTTTTTATAAAAACTGTTCTCGATTGTGTGTAGGAGTGAAAAGGTATAAGATTATGGATGATATGTTTAGAAACAAATTGAGAAAATACACAGGAATATAGGGCATAATATAAGGTTTGATAAAATAGAGTAATTAATTAGATCTAGCCAGTAATAAGAAGGAAAATAAATAACAAATAAAACTAAAAGTTAAATTATTAAAGATCTGCTGTCGTATGAAGTAGCCATATTTGTATGATACAAGGTATTAATGTGATGTATTTCCATCTAATGCGATTGATTCCGAAATTTAGCGCAGTGTAATTGTTGTTAATTCTTGAGAATATAATTTAAATTTACTAAATTAAACCGAACATCATAATACTATCTTTTCTATTTAAATTTAAATAGGATTACTTTTATACTGGATTTTAAAAAATTATCGATTATTATTTTTTTAAAAGAGTCATTAATTTAACCCTTTTGCTATTGTTAAGGAAGGCTTAATAATAGGATTTAGATAAAAAAGATAACAATAGATGGCTGTAATATGCAAAAAATGTGGCCTTCCTGATGATCTATGTGCATGTGGAGAGTTGGATAAGGAAGAGACTCGTATTGTTGTTAGATTGGAAACCCGAAGATTTTCCAAAACTACTACCATGATTGAAGGTCTTGATCCCAAAATTAATGATATTCAAACAATGGTTAAAGAATTAAAAAGCCGGTTGGCATGTGGCGGAACTGCTAAAGAAGGATTTATTTTATTACAAGGTGATCACAGAGACCATGTTAAAGACTATTTGGTCGTCAAAGGATTTAATCCTTCAGTCTATCGAAGTAATGTAAGTCTATTATATTGATTAAAAATACTAGTTTACAAAAATATATAGATGGAATAAATAAAAAAATTAATATTTTTACTGTTTCTTCTTATAACAGGATCGATTTTTATTGGTATTTATGTAGTTTTTTTTATAAATGTAGGTAAAGATATTACATGGCATAGTAATGCTCCACTAAATTTTTTATTGTTAAATATTTTAGGTATATCTAATTTTCAATTCAATCTTGGAATTGTATTTATTTTCTTTTGGTCTATCTATATTGCCCTTTATTTTATATGCATCTTTAAACCTGATTTTTTATTCAAGAATTTTTTGTATAAACAATTCTATCAAAACAGGATTAAAAATTTTGATTTACCTCCATCCAATTATCTCTATATTACAATTCAATGGTTTTCAGGATATTTTGTTCTGTCCATTATTATAGATCAAGTTCAGCAATTGTTTGGAATACATATCGGAAATCCTTTGATGAGTAATCCTCTTCTATCTTATTTTTACTTAACTGCTGCACCATTAAATGAGGAAATTTTGTTTCGAGTTATTTTTTTAGGCATACCTTTATCTTTAATTCTGTTTAAATATAAAAATTCATTTATTTCGGCATTAATCCATCCAAGCAAGAATATCTTTATCAAATCATCTAGGGATAAATATCTACTATTTTTAATTATATTTCTTAATTCGGTTTTTTTTGGTCTAGTCTCATGTTATTTTTGGCGGTAATTATGAAATTGGAAAAATAACTCAAGCTAGTTTAGGGGGATTGTTTTTAGGGTGGCTTTATTATAGATATGGTCTAGCCATCTCAATCATTTTTCATTGGATTTCTAATTATGTTCTATTTTCTTATGGTCTGTTGGGTTCCATTGTATTTAATACTTCATTTGGCGAAGAATCAAATAACTATTTTTTGTGATTATTTATGCCGCTTTTATTATTACTGGGATTATATTTATTTATCAAAATTCGGAAAAACTTTTAAAATATTTATTTAAAATAAAAAATAAGACTTATAGAAAGTTATAACTTTAGATGTGTCTTGAGACCTTTATATCTATTTCTTATTGTTACTTCAGTTACACCTGCTGCTTCTGCTACATCTTTTTGTGTTTTGTTTTCTCCATTCATTACACATGCCACGTATAGTGCAGCCGCCGCTAATCCCATAGGATCTTTGCCTGCAGAAATTTTCCCCTCCTCTGCTTTTTTTAATATTTCAAGGGCCTTTCTTTTGGTTTTTTCTGTTAATCCTGCTTTACTTGCAATTCTTGCAACACATTTTACTGGATCGACTACAGGCATCTTCAAATCCAGCTCTCTAATCAAAAGCCTATAACATCTTGCTACATCTTTTTTCTTTATATTACTGGCATTTGCCACGTCTTTTAGGGTTCTTGGAGTTTCAGTATCTCTACATGCTGCGTATAATGCAGCTGCAACCAATGCTGAAATTGATCTACCCCTTACTAATCCTTTTTCCAGTGCCTTTCTATACACGTAAGCTGCTTTTTCAATTACTGCATCACCAACGGCTAATTTGTCTTTTAATCTGTCCAATTCACTAAAGGCTTGTCTAAAGTTTCTATCAACTGGTTCATGGACTTGGCTTCTGCTGTCCCATGTTCTAAGCCTCTCTATAGTACTTTTCATGGATGCTGAAAGCGGCTTGCCTGAAGCGTCTTTGTCTACCGGACCTATGATTGTAGCCAGTCCCATGTCATGCATTGCTAAGGATGTTGGAACACCTGCTCTACTTCTATCTTCATGTTCTTCTTTTGAAAATGCTCTCCATTCCGGACCCGTTTCCTCAATTCGTTCAGTTACTACAAAACCACAATTGCCACAAAACATTTCACCGGTGGAATTATCTGTAACCATTGGCCCTTTGCCACATCTGGGACATTTGTCCCCAAACATGGAGATATCTTTTACCATTTGAAACCACCATAAAACTTATAAAGCATTGATACAAATATATATATCTTTACTTACATATAAATATATCTATTTTGGTTTCTGTTCGATTAAGGGACATGAAAAGAAATTAAGTTATATTTTCACATTGGGAACAAATTGTTTTATAATGTCTCTTTAAGATTTTGTTTATAGTATTGTTTTCTATCTCTATTGCTAAAAACTCGGATTCCATTTTAATTTAATCAATATCCTCTATAAGATTCATGAATTCCATTAAGATTTTATCCTAAATTTTTAAGTCATCCAATACATCACATAGTCTTTGTTTTCTATCATCACAAACTAACGCTATTATTGTTGATGCATTTATTATCAGTTCGTTATTTTCATTGAATTTATAATTAAAGTCTGATTCCTCTGTCCAACGACGTTTTAAAATTCTATATAAAATATCAGATACAATCACAGTATTTTTTTTATCTTGTGTTCTTGTATAGTCATCAGTTACGTTAAAACCATTTTGTTCAAAGTAATTCCACAACAATTTATAGATTACTTCTTTTTCGAAAATCTCTAGGTTTTTATTAAATGCCTCTATATATTTAAGTCTGTTTAATTTCTCTTGGAAACCGTCAATATCTTTTTCAAGATGTGTGATACCTTCAATATATAACGATGATTGTTCTTTTAAAGGAGTATTAAATTTGACTATAGGTATAAAATAATAACTTGAATATATTCAACCGATTTTTTACTTAATGGAATGAATAAACATTCGTTCAATATATCATATGTATTATATCTTCCAATGTTGGTTTCTGTATTAGCTTTTTTTTGATATAATCTGGTACTTGTTCTTTTGAATTTTTTATACGTTGTTGAATCTCTTTTATAGCGGCCTTTACTGTTATACCTAATACGGGTTCGGCGAGAATTTTTAACGCCTCTATAGTTACTGAATCCATTACTCAGGGGTAAATGCTTTTTAGATATTGTTAAAAGTTTGGGTTCATAGTAAATATCAAAGATTTTATATGCCGTCTGAATTCCCAAAGCTTTATCTACAAATGGAAAGGTTCCATATATCTTTATCTGTTCAATATATTTCTATCCTAACTAAAATAATGCTTATATAACTGATATACTTATGATATATAATTGATATATGATGAATTGTAAATATTGTAACTCTGAAAATATCGTAAAAAACGGTAAAAGATTTGATTTACAGAGATATTTATGTAAATGTTGTAACCACAAGTTCTACGGTAACAATTCAAGTTTATCTCGAATGAGAAATAATATAAAGGTTATAGTTACATCTCTTAACTTATATTATAGCGGTTTATCGATGAGGAAAGTAGTAGAACAGATAGAAAATATATTTGAAGAACATTTATCTCAATCATCTATCCACTATTGGGTTCACAAATATGCTTCATTAGTAAAAGAATATGTTGAAACACTCAAACCAAGTCTGTCTGGAAAATATCATCATGACGAGACAGAAATAAAAGTCGATGAAGATGGACGATATTTCTGGGAAACAATAGATGAAGATACTCGTTTTATAGTTGCCAGCCTGCTTACAGAATCAAGAACAAGTGAGGATGCAACTAAAGTATTCAAACAAGCATTAGAAAAACAAAGACCAACTGCCTTTTTTACCGATGGTTCATTTGCATATGATGAAGCATATAACAAAGTATTCAATTCAAGGATAAAAGCTATGAGTTGAATGGATTAGAAGAGTGGGAATAAAGGCAAGAGAAACAAACAACATGGTAGAAAGACTTCATGGAACGTTTAAAGACCTAGCAAGACCAATGAGAGGATTAAAAAACGATGAATCATCAAGAACTACTGGATGGATATGTAATTAACTATAATTTTTGTAGAAAACACTCGGTAATAAAATCAACTCCAGCGGAAATGGCGGGCTTACAAGAAGTAAAAGGATGGAGACAACTCATCGAAAAATCACAGCATCAGAAAATAAGTCAAGAACAAGGGGAAAAAGAACAAACAAAAACTATGGAGGTAAAAGCTCATTGAGGCGAGCATTAGTTTCTTTACCTGATGGCGTTTGGAATATTATAGATACTGATTTGAAAGGTCAAATAGGTGATGGTGATTCAGAAGTTATCCGAAATCTGGTTATTTCTTATTTAGCCGAAAAAGGGTATTTGCTCAAGGGTAAAGCAACCACAGAACAACAACAACAAACAGATAAGGCAGACCAGATAGCATCAGAACTGGATATTCATGATACAATGATTACTGCATTGACTGAACTTCTCGAAGAGAAAGGACAGTTAAACCCTGAAGAATGGGAGAAAAGAGATACAAAAGAAACTACATCAATAAAGCAATCATAACAGTTTTGATTGACCAACTGATAAAAATTTTCTAATTATTTCTCTTATATTAGAGACATTTCCATTAAGTAAATTTGATAATCTGTCAATCATTGTGTTATAATATAATGATTGCTCTTTTTTTCCAATTTTTCTATAACCATCTTTATCGATTACTGCAATCTGAGTAGATTTCCCACTCTCCAAATCAACTTTTTTAACTTCATTAATTATGTATAATGCAAATCCTACAACAACCTTCAATTCTAGATTGGAAAATTTTTCATCCAATGCTGAAAGTAATCTATTTAATTGATTGAAAATAAGATAGGTGTATTTGGACACTGAGCCTATTGCTTTATAATCTTTGGTCACGATCGAGATCTCAGAAGTCCTAACTTGTTCTTTTCCACTTATACCAAATCCTGCTTCATAAAAACAAAAATTTTCCTTTGATTTTGCCCCTATTAATACACCGGGACTAAAACGTATCGCGGGAGATAAATAGCCTTCTTCTAATACATGATATATATTTTCTTGTTTATGTATTTCTCCAAGGGATGTACGAATGGAATTCTTTAAAATTTTTGCTGAATCCAATTTATATTTTCTTGATTTTCGTTTTAGTTCTTTTGCAAGCAGTTCAACATGAATATAATCGCCTGCAACGCCTAGTCCAATAAATTCATGAATTTTATATATTTTTTTAACTGATATTTTATTCCATTTCCTGTACCTTGACTATCTGAAGCTATTACAATACCCTCTTTAGATTTTATTGCTATTACAATAGTCATAGATTTTAGTTCTTGATATAAATCCGTCTCTATATGTTCTGTTTGAAAGTCTATCAATTTAGTACGTACTAATAATAACGTTACTAAGTTTTATACTTTATGATGATCAATATTAAGGTTTTTATTGCTATTTAGAATTAGGTAAACCTTAATATTGATAATAAAAAAAGTATGTGTCCAAGTTCAACTTTATTAGTATGTACTAAATAACATAAATCTAAAAAGGATTTATCTACAACAAAACAAGAAAACATGACCGTTATAATAGTAATGAAATGTGGGGAGATGGTATTGTAATAACCAATGATAATTTATCCGCATGACGTCACAAAAACCCTCATCACATGCCTTCTAAAATCTATCGGCAATTCTTAAATTGTGCGTTTAACTTCCAAAGATAAATAATAATACGAAAAGTAAATTCGATAGATATATCATAGTCAATACTATGAAACATGATTTTTCCAATAAAGTTGTGGTGATAACTGGAGGAACAGGAGCATTAGGAAAAGTTTTAACAAAATCATTTTTAAATTGTAATCCTAAAGCAATAATATCTACCTATAGATCAGAAATAGAATTGCAAGAATTAAAAGCAGAAATAAATAATCTATCAGATCCATCGACAAAGATAACAACACCTACAGAATTTATAAAAACTGATGTAACAAAAGAAAATGAAATAAAGAAAGTATTTTCAAATATTATCCAAAAGTATGGACAAATTCACATTTTAGTAAACGTAGTAGGAGGATATATTGGTGGCAAGGGAGTTACAGAATTAGACGAATCAGAATGGGGTAAAATGTTTGATATCAATTTAAAATCGGCATTTTTAATTAGTAAAAATGTACTTCCTATAATGAAGATAAACCATTATGGAAAAATAGTTCACATATCCTCTCGAACGGGCATTAAAGCAGAGGGTAATGATTCTGCTTATGCTGCATCAAAAGCAGGTTTGATCAGATTTGTTGAATCGGTTTCACAAGAAGTAAAGGAATCAAATATCAATATAAATTGTGTATTGCCTACAATAATAGATACCAAAGCTAATAGACTTGCAATGCCTGATGCAGACTATTCAAAATGGATAAATCCAGAAGATTTATCTAATGTAATAATGTTCCTTTGTTCGGATTATTCAAAAATAATTAATGGGTCTGCAATACCTACTTTTGGATTATCATGAATAGAAGAAATATGCTAATTTAATAAAAAGTGGATAAAATTTTCTTTATCATTTGTATGCCTGATGCTTTGGTCTTAATTCCAGATCCTTTATCTTTATCCTATTACCTTGTCGCCAAGTTCCGACCAAATACTATATCGCTTTTGAATTAGATATATCATCTTATAGTTGTAGTATACCATTATTATCTGATAGAGTAGGATGGATATGAGTACAATTGCAGATACAGGCTGAAATCCATACACAGGTAAGGGCTTATCCTAAACACGGATTTAATATGTTCTATCGATGGTTATGTGGATGTGGATATCCTTCTTCTGTTATATATTGCCTATACTAATATCGATATATAAAAGCATACAATCTCAAGCCATTTTGGAAGTACTTTTATATCCATCCACTGGGGACAAACCAAATCTATTACCAATGTCTTTTTGCTATATTCATACAGTTTCTTGTCATTATATCCAAGGTCAGCCCTCATTTAACATAAAGATGGTAAAGAGAATATCAAAGAAGAATAAGAGGATGTTAAAGGAATATGCATCCTATTGTATGTTACATTAGGCGAAGTTACATCGACTGTTAATGGTACTATTAAATCTTTTATTGTAGACTGTTGGATGTAGTTTATACCCAAAAACCTATCCCTTATTGGTATGACTGTAGCCCAATCATCGTGCATCTGTATTGATGCCAGGACAAGGTGCTATACCTTTCTCGATGATTGATTTATGCCATACAATACACTACCTTTTGATTTTATCAGAGTACTATTAGTCTGGACCCCTCTAAAATGAGAACACCTGCCAATGGACACTTTTTTATTCTGAAACCAGGAGGTCTATTAGATGTCAGGTGTTAGCAGTAGTAACAGCAATAACAGTAATGGTAGTAGTAGGTGGACACCAGAAGACAAAATAAGAATAGTACTAGAATCCCTAACTACAAACATATCCATAGCTGAATTATGTCGCAAATACAATGTTAGACCAAATGTATTCTACACTTGGAAAGAGAAATTCATTAATGGTGGTAAAATGGCTCTATCGGTCTCTAAACATGAAAATATAAACCAAAACCTGCAATCAGAAAATGAACATCTAAAGAAACTGATTGCTGGTGAACTAACCATAGTCAACGATGCTTTTAAAAAAACGTTAGAGGCAAGAAGGAGGAAAGGTTAGCCGTGGTACAAAAAATAACTGCAAATGGTCAGAGTATAAGAAAAGCCCTAAATATACAGGTTGCAGTACAAACATCTATTACCATCGACCAAAACCGCGAGAAATTAAGTTTGATCAACAATTACTGGAAAAGACAAGAGAAATTGCATTACAAAGGCCAACATATGGTACAAGGAGAATAGGGCAGCTATGCTTACAAGGACACTTAAAATAACTGTAAATAGAAAAAGAGTACAGAAAATATTTAGAAAATTAGGATATATTATACCATCCAGGACAAAAAGAGAAGTCATAAGATCAAAAGACAAGACTGTAAAAACATCAAGACCAAACGAGATATGAGGGGAAGTTGATTTAACATACATTTACTGTGGTATAGATGGTTGGGGGTTATCTTTTCAATGTATTTGATATCTATACCAGAGAATGGGTAGGTTACTGTTTTGATTTGTCTGCCATAAAAGAAAATGCAATAATATCTGTAGAAAATGCGCTTGTAAGCCATAGAAATGTGATACCCGAACAGCTGATTATAAGAGCAGACAATGTGGTTCACAGTACACAAGTAAAGCCTTTCGAAAATCAATGTTAACTCTAGGATTAAAGATAGAACATATTGCTGTAAACACTCCAGAACAAAATGGTCATATCGAGTCTTTTCATAAGACGTTAAAAAAAGAATACATTTGGTCAATGACTTTCAAAATTATCAACAAACCGACATTGCAATTAGAGAAGCGTTTGTTGACTATAACCAAAATAGAATCCATTCTTCACTTGGGTATCTTACACCATATGAATTCATTTCTAAATTGAAAACACAGGTGATAAATAATGGATAAAGGTATCCATCAAATGATGCAAAAACCGTTCTCCAAATACGGGGTCCACTCCATTATCTATTGCTGTTATAGAAGGGCCTGCTAGGTCAGTTATAACAAACAGATATCCCACTGTTGATATTATTTCTTTTATATCATAGTAGATATGGTTTTCAGCCTCATGTCAAACGTACGTCTACTGCATGGGATGGATACTAGGTAATAGGCTAATGCCAGTAGTTTATGGTTATATTTACAATCCTAGTTAAGAAAATATGAAATATATATTGTTAGAGTCGATTCTAAACCCTATTCTTACAATAAAGCATCTCAAAATACTATTGAAGAGTATATATATAGAGTCTATCACGTTTCCTTGGCATACTAGGCCATGTTATACAACTATCAAATACAGAATATTAAAAAGAATGACTTAGTTTATTCTATCAAGATCTAATCTTTGAGCCAGCATTAATCAAAATCATGTCTGAAAGGTTAGCTTTTAGCAATGTGATATGCATTGAAAATAGATTTGAATTATGACCAGGTCTCAATCATAAATAACCTTTCAGATGAGCAGTAGTTTGATGTCATTCATAATGTACTTATGCCATTGAATTATCTTGATTATCTATTAATTAATCTAAATGATCAGCTTGTTATAGTTTCAACATTGTTAAGCTTTAGTATTGTAATTATGACAAGAATAATCATAATAAAGAATAATTGTTAATTTTGATGTGGTTGATTCAGTTTTTAATCATATGTGCAACTAGAAACAAGTGCAATAGGAATGAATTCCAAAAAAGGAATGAAAAATGTGTTTTTAATTTATTGTTATAGTATAGCTGTAGCTCGCAGTAGATTTTCTGTTGGTATGTTATCATATGCCATCGAATAAGCAACCTGCTTAACTTGTTACTTGATAATGATGTCTTTTTCTATGGGTAAAAATTACTCAATTGATTGAAGGTTATAATTTCATATATAAGGATAAAAAAAATGTTTATACACTACCTCTGGCATAGTTAATTAAAGGAAAATTCATTCCACTTTGGTGTCTTTGGTGTCGTTTTTAGTTCATGGTTGTATAGTCCTTTTAAAGGATTAGATGCCT
>CAWISD010000021.1:0-12716 GCA_963838615.1 uncultured Nitrososphaeraceae archaeon | reverse complement strand
AGAACTTCTGATTTGCTTTGTTGCATGATTCTTAAATTCTACATCATATAGCAGATTTTGTCTAAATCGATATCATCTTGTTATATTGCGATGCTTTTAGCATCATTTTCTGTATCATATTTTTTAGTCCAACCGAATAAACATATTCACCATCAAACCTTCTGTTTATAGAAGAACACACAGTTTCAACAATCTATCTTTGTCCATATCTTACAATACTGTCCTTCCACTTTTGCAAATCCTTTTTCAGATATAATGGATAAATTTCTTAGAATGTTCCCTTTTCCCATCTAACTCTAGAATTCTTTCTTACCTTAATGCACGGTAGGATTCCATTGTCTTCCAGATACCTAAAAATCTCATTACCTTCATAGGCACCATCAACAAATAATTTGCCTATTGTTGTTGTTATACTATCTGATTTTATAACATCATTAACCAACTCTGGTAACGGCTTACTGCCATCATGAACATATTCATCATCAGTTACCTTTATCGAAAGAATTTTTTAGTCTTTACATTAACTGCTATATGTATTTTTAAATAACCTTTCTTATTTTTAATATGCCATTTATCTCTTCCATCCATTGACCTCTATTGGTAACCTTGATACCGTTACTAACTAACTATTGCAATGACAAGGTAATTTATCTTTGAATCGATTACTTTTGTCATCCTCTTTTTTTTATATGGCCTGTTTATTCTTCTGCTCATTGTCCTGTAATATGGGGGATGGAGGGCACTTTTCCTTTAGCATGTCTTCATGTGCAATATCTCCTTTGATCTGTCTGTATGGAAGGTGAAAATATAGTTAGGTATCAAGCTAAGAGAAAAAATATATTCGGAATACGCAATGACTTCTAATCCAACTTTATCTTTATTCATCTCTCTTTTAATTCTGTATCCAAGTTATTGATGACATCCAAGCCTAGCAATATTTCGCTATATCTAACTAGAGTTTAATTGTATACGATCCATTTCATATGATTTCTTAAGAAATATGGATAAATTTATTTAGAAATGGTGAATAGTGCAACAAAGCACATTATAGGAATTTTTATTTTAAATATTTCTTTTAAATTATTTTTTTTATATAATTTTTATAAAGAATTTTTTAAAAGTTAAATATTTCTCTTTGAGTGGTATTGTTATGACATTAAAATCTAATTCTAATAATACTATCGATAAATCAAAGCTCGAAGAATTTATGATGAAGGCTGTTGGAGATATGGCAAGTAGTTTTGGAGCAATGATGATTATTTTAGGTGACAGACTTGGATTATATAAAACAATGGCTAAAACAGGTCCTATTACATCAGAAGAGTTATCTAACCAAACAAATACTGCAGAACGTTATATACGAGAATGGCTTGCAAGCCAGGCAGCTGCAGGATATATCACCTATAATTCCACCAATCACAAATACTTTCTTCCTCAAGAAAATGCAATGGTGTTAGCAATTGAAGATAGTCCGACTTTTATAATGGGAGCTTATCAAATGGTACGTTCAATTTTTAAAGACGAAGATAAATTTGTTGATATTTTCAAAAGTGGAAAAGGACTCAGGTGGGGTGAACACCATCATGATTTGTTCGAAGGAACAGCGAAATTTTTCAAACCTAACTATATGGGCAACCTCATACCATCTTGGATTCCGTCCCTCGAAGGAGTAGATGAAAAACTCAAGAGAGGAGCTAAAGTGGCAGATATAGGATGTGGTTATGGGATCTCAACAATTATCATGGCTAAAGAATATCCAAATTCAAAATTTTATGGTTTTGATAATCATGAATATTCGATTAAAGCTGCAAAGCAACTTGCACAAAAAGATGGACTAGACGATAGAATTGAATTTGCTGTCATATCCGCTAATGAATCTATTGGTAACAATTATGATTTGATTGCCTTTTTTGATTGCCTTCATGATATGGCCGATCCTATTGGAGCGTTAAAATTTGCAAGACATTCTATGAAAAAAGATGGAACGTGTATGATTATAGAACCAATGGCTAATGATAATGTTGAAGATAACCTTAATTTGGTAGGTAAAATCTATTATTCAGCTTCATCGGTTATTTGCATACCAAACTCATTGGCTGATAATGGAATTGCGTTGGGTGCTCAAGCAGGTGAAAACAAAATAAAAGAAATTGCGGAAAATGCAGGATTTACGAAATTCAGACGAGCGGCTCAAACACCATTTAATATTGTATATGAAGCAAAACCCTGATTAAAATTGTATTTATTTATTAATTTTTGTTTTGATCTCATGTTAAATAATCTTGGTTTTGGATTATAACGGTAAGGCATAAGACATCCATTTGTTGTGTTATCCACTTTAACAAAATCTCAAGAATTAATAATTTGGTATCTATAGACTGAAAAAATAAATAATAATTGCAATTCGATATCATAATATAGATACCTTTGCCTAGTCACAGCAAAATTTTGAATGTATAATTTTCGAACATGAAAATAAAACGATTGTTGTTGCCACAAGATATACCAATCAAAAGACAATAATAATAAATTATTATGTCATTTAGATTAATGAATAAAAAAGTAACTACTAATAAAAGAGCATTAGGAACACAAGCCAACACTGCAAAGTTTTCTCGAACAAGAAATAATCAAGAAAAAAACGTTGGTGCTGCAGGTAACTTGCAGGATGTAAATGTCGCTATATTCCAATCTAGAAAAAAATTAATAATTTTAGGAAACTTTAATATGATGTTAAATGGATGGACAGCGTTACCTAGAAGTAGTGACTTAATGTACGGATTTAAAAGTCAATCGAGGAATTTAGCAAGATTGGTCGACCAAAAATACGGAAAAGTTATTGATGCATCTTTGATATTATATAAATAATAAAAAAACTTGACAATTTTTATAGATTTTGAGTCCTTTTTATTAGGTTGCATTTTCATTATAAAAGAAATAGTTCAGTAATATAATCAAACTTACATTCGATCTGCTAATTCTATCTTGTCTACTATAGAGGTAAAGATTTTAAAATTTAATCTATGCATACTTATCCCATAATAAAATTTTTAAAATTTCTATAGTAGTCACGGTGTCCCTATTTATGGAGTTAGAAACACAATCTATTACTTTATTTCTATAATATATTTTTGTATATACGCAAGGTAATTCGGAATAACTTCATTGTTGCTTTTGAGACATTTTATCAGTATGCTAAAGACTTTTTATAATACAAGCAACCCAGATTCGATGAAGCAAGTTATACAATACATTAATAAATTCTGATAAACATTTTCGCATTCAAACTATATCCAATTACTAAATTACTACTCACTAATCTTTAAATTTGCTTCATTAAACTTTTTTGAATTATCCCATCTGTGTTGAAAATAGTATCTACACCATTCATGAAGTATATAATTATTGCTATAAAACAAGTTATTAAAATCTGTTTCACCATCTTCAAATGGCAAATCTAAAGTTGCCTGTCTTTCATTTACAAGAATTGCAATTTTCACGTAGTCTACCATTCGCCTTTCAAATATTTTTTTAGCAAACAAGTTATCAATACCATATTTTTCTTTTAACTCTATATATTTTTTAGTAACAATAGCATTTGTTGGAACAATCAATTTAAATTTTATATTTTTTTTATAAAATTTGAAAAGGCTAATTCAGTAAGGCTTCCGCCAAATTGAGGAATTATGGCATAAAAATACTCATTTGCATTTTCAATAAGTTCCCTCCATACCTCTATCACATTCACTATACCTTTTACAAGTTTGCAATTTTGTAATGTTCCTATACTTTGTACAATCTGCCTGGAAGATCTCCAAAATCATGGTCATTAAAATATTCTTGGTTATTATACCATTGAAATAATTCTATCATCGAAAAGTATTGTAATAAAATATAGTCTTCGTTAAAATGCGTTTATTTCTAATAGAGAAAAAATATCACTGTGCATTTGATTTAGCCGACTTATACTAATTGGGATGTAAAAAATTAAAAGTTGATATTTGTTTAATAATGGCTTTACCAAAAGATGAAATATATAGCAGTCCTTCCGTATCTTTTTTAATAAGTTTTGCATTTTGAAGTCTAATTATATTTCTATGGATTTCAGACATAGGCAAATCAAGTCTCTTTAGATAGACAAGATATCTTTGACCTTTTTTGGCTAATTTAAAAAATATATCCAGTCTTTGACGATACCCCAATTCAAAAAACAGTCTTTATAAATTATTGTTATCGGATATCTCAAGTTTATTTTTATAATCACCTTTATCTGCATCATCATTATCATCATCATCGACGTTTGCTTTTGAAAACATGATTTACCTTAAATTGAATTATCTTTGAAAGTTTTATATTTATCTAATTTTTTGTATTGGTTTGAGAGAACTTGCATTTATCTAATTCGATAGAAAGTATTATTAAAAAAAGAAAATTGCAGATATCGTATAAATACATAATTTAATATGTATTAAACAAATTATATTTATTTTTAATCAAACTATATTCGCTTTCTTATTGTACCATACCTATGAAATATTTAAAATCAATTATTGCAAAAATAAGAAACCAACAAAAAGGAAATATAACGGTCAAACAAACGATGAATGACTATTATAGATATTATTCTTCAGAAGTAGAAGAAGGAGAAGAAATTAAAAAATATATCGATGATGTTTTATCTGAAATAAATAAAATTAAAGGAACAAAATAATATTAATTTTGTATTTTTGTATGTCTTTATTATGTCTTTGTGCATTCCACTTTTTTGGAGACTTTTTTGAATACATCGAAACACTTGTTTCAGATCTATTCATCCTTTAATAGGATATACATCGCAAGCTCAACTTTGTTACCAGTTTAGTTCTAGTTTCTGATAATGGTTTTATCTTTTTTCAATAAAAGAAATACATGTAGATAAATATAGGATCTTGTGTCTGGGATACAGTATTAGAATTCACCTTCAAAGTGACACTAACACAAGGTCCTATTACTTTCCTTCCATTTTCATTATGGGACCTGTACTAGAAGGAAATAGTCAATTACCCTCTTTAACCATTTTTCAGATCAAAGAATTTAATTGACAATAATATAGTATACAAGATCTCTATTAAACTTATTGTTTTACTTAAGAATTGGCATAAAATTATATAATTTTATATATAATTTCTAAAAATAAATTAAAAATAATAAAGATTTTGTATATGTATTATTTTTCTAAATAATTAGAATTTTATTCTAATCCCTCTTTTTATAATTTTAACATTGAAAATTGAAATTAAGTTATAAGTTCCAATATCCTTTTGTCAGACTAAAGATATCTCTGTAGTATTTAGAATGACTATAGAATAAAGTTGTTCATAAAAGCAAGTTAAATCAAATAAAAAAGAATTATTATAAATTGTATCCTTTTAAAGAATTAAAATCGTATCAAGGGGCTGATTTTTGAGTTACTCATCTTTTTTGACTTTGATGAGAAAAAAAGACAATTAAAACTATAAAGGAACAAATAAAGAATAATAAACCAAGTTAATTGTAAATATTTAATTTATAAAGTTTAGATGCTTCCAGTCCAGATCTTGAAAAGTTGTATATATAAAAGATACCATACAAAATGCACATGTATTATTAACAATATTTAATATCAAAAAGTATGAAGTTCGTATATGGGTAAACAACAAAAACAACAATATCCTTTTGAAAGGTTCGCATCAATTAGAAGATATACTGATTTTGACTTTCTCAAAAAGGACCATTGTTGGATATTACATATTTCAGATACTAATGGACAGTTTAATCTGTGGCGGCAACATTTTAATTTAACTTCTGAGAATAGCGAACAGTGCTCTTCTTATCCTTTAACCAATTTTATTGATGATTCAGTAAGGCATGTTTTTGCTTCTCCTGTCAATAATAGTGCAGTTTTTTTTGCAGACCATCATGGAAATGAAAATTTTCAAATATACAAAATAGATGATATATTCAATTCTTGGCCTGAACAACTAACTTTTAATCCACAAATAAGATATGAATGGGGTTCAGAATGTTTTAGTCGTGATGGAAAATACATTGCTTATAGCTCAAATGAAAATGGTCCTTCCGATATGCTCATCTCGGTAAGAAATATGGAAAATGATAGCGGTGATAGTTTTTGCATTACTGATACTGAAGGTTGGTATATACCTGGATATTGGTCTCCAGATAACAGAAAAATAAATTGCTCTCAACTAGTTACTCTAGATGATTATTCAATATGGATTATTGATGTAGAGAGCGGAAATATGGAAAAAATTGATGTAGAAAACAAAGAAAAAAGTAGATTTATTGTTGGACCATGGTCTTCTGACGGAAAGGGTTTTTACATTCTATCTGATTTAAATAGAGAATTTATCGGTCTGGCATTTTACCACATTGATAGATCACAAATAGAATGGATAATGACTCCACAGCATGACATAGAATTAATAGATATTAGTCCAGATGGAAAATTGTTAACATGGACAGAGAATGTATATGGTTATAGTAAATTATATGTTAAAGACTTGCAGAATAAAAAAGTTCGAGAAATTATTCCCACTATCTACTACTACTACTACCACTAATACCACTGCTATTTCTTTAAATGGTGTTATCGAGAAGCTAAGCCTGTCTCCAGATGGAAAGAGAATTGGCATTATGATGGATAGGCCTTCTTCTCCCACTAATATTTATGTAATAGACATGGATGAAAAACAACAAGAGAATAATTGTACAAGAATTACTAATTCTCTGCTTGGCAATTTGTCAGAGAATGTATTAATTAAACCACAATTGATAACCTACAAAAGCTTTGATGGATTAGAGATTTCTGCATTTTTATACATACCTGCTACTACTACTACTACTAACACCAATTTCGAAAAAATGAATAAAAAAGATAATATCAAATTGGGTGCAGTCTTATCAATTCATGGAGGTCCAACTGCTCAGGAAAGGCCATATTATGATTATTCTGGACTCTATCAATATCTTGGATTTAGGGGAATAGCCGTCATTGCACCAAACTTTAGAGGAAGTACTGGCTATGGCAAAAGCTTTGAGAAAAAGATATATCATGATTGGGGAGGCAATGAACTTAAAGATTTTGAATATGCTATAAAATGGCTCCTATCTCAGGAATGGATTGATCCTAAAAGAATTGGAGTATTTGGTGGTAGTTTTGGAGGATTTGCCACACTAAATTGTATAACCCGGCTACCACAGTATAATTTGAGGGCTGCAGTAGATATAGTTGGTCCAAGCAATCTTGTCACATTTATTAAAACTGTTCCAGAACATTGGAAGAAATTTACATTCGAGTTAGTAGGCAATCCAGAAAAGGAAGAAAGTTTCCTCACAGAGAGATCTCCAATTAGTTATGTAGACAATATCAATCCGATTACAAGTTTATTGGTAATACAGGGAGCTAATGACCCCCGGGTAGTAAAAAGCGAATCTGATCAAATAGTTAAAAAAATAAAAGATAAAAAAATGGATGTCGATTATATGATTTTTGAAGACGAAGGACATGGATTCACTAAATATATTAATCAAATAAAGGCTTTAAAAAAGTCTGCAGAGTTTATTGCAGAAAAATTATCTTGATAATATATAACATTTATTTTCCCACTTTATTTTCAAAACTGTTAACAGAGCCAATTATATGGAAAATATTGTTAATAGAAATGCAATAAATAAAATTGAATTATTCTTAGATGAAGTAAAAATAACAAAACTTAAGAAAATTATAAAGGAATTATATGAATCAAAATCCATTGAATCAGAAAGTATTGAAGAATTTTTAAAATTAAATGTCTTTATTATATTTATTGAATATGTGCAAATAAACAATCATTAAATAAATTTTATAGACAAAATAAAGAATTGCATAGACAAAATCAATAAATATAAAACATCTTTTTATAACTTGCATATAATATTTATGTTTAATAGCAATAAAAATGTAATATTTTTGAAGTAAAAAAAACAAAAAATTATATAACAAAAATTCTATGTGGAGAATTAATAATACTTGTATTCAATTTTTTCGATATAATTTTTACCAAAAATTAAATCTTTTTTATACTCTATATTTGAAATAGTGGGTTCATAACTAATAGTTTCCGAATATGTTATATCTTTCAAAGCAGATATTATACTATCAAAGTCAATATGACCAGCTCCTGGCATTTTTCTATTATTATCAGCAAAATGTAAATGATGGAGCGAGTATTTTGCCCTTAAAATAGTATTTTTAAAAGAATCCTCTTCGATATTCATATGAAATGTATCTAACATTATTCCTAAATTTTCACATTGCTCTACCACATACAATGAATCCTCAATGTTAGAGCAAAAAGGAGTAGAATATCGATTTAAGGGCTCTATTAATAAATTAATTCCATATTCTTTTGAACTGTTGGCTAAATTTGTCAACATTGGAAAACTTTTGGAAAGAGCATTTTTTTTATCATTATGAGAGATAAATCTATGAGTTAAATCAAAAGAATTCAATGGATCAGAAAATAAACACACATTTATTTTATTTCCTCCAAGATAGTTACACATTTCAATACATTTAATTAAATAATTTTCAGAATATTTTCTTAAAGAGATATCATTACTTAATATTCTTCGTTTCCATCCATTAGAACTTGTTATTCCCCACATTCCAGTAATACCAATGATTTTAAAATTAAAAGATGAAACAATATCATTAATATATTTTAAATCTATTTCATCAGGTTCGCCAAACATTTCTAATTGATTAAATCCCACATCCGATAATTTTTCCAAAGTGATATTGATATTTTCGATATTTAAAAAAGACGATAAAGTGATAGAATATGATAGACTCATTTAATTAATAAACAATGGAGATGCATAACATATTAAAATTTAGGAAAAATTATTATTTATTATCTCAAATAAATCAATACAATTTAAAATATTTTGATTATTCAGAAAATAGTCATCTATTTTTATCCAGTTCAAGTTTTTTACTTGATATAAATGTAGACAAACCTTCTCCTGTTTCTAAATTAAATGGTCTGCCGTGAGAGCCTTTAACTAATGTTGTTTCAAAAGGAATACTTTTTGTCTTAAAATCAACAAACATCTCTAATGGATCATAACCTGGTTTTCTATGAATATCGACAGTTTTGGTAAAAGTAGGGGCTTTATCATCATCATGCCACCAATAATAACTAAACCATTTATCTCTATTTGAGATTGCAATAAGATCGCCACTTCTATAATGGTTAATTTTTAATTCTTGTTTTTCTTTATCATCACAAATCTTTTCTATACCCTTAACATCTTCTAATATTTTTTTTACACGGTTTTTATCTTCAGGATTATTAAGATATATATTTGCTATTTGATGATCAACCATAGCAAATGCCTTGCTATATTCAAAGTCAATATATTCTTTATTTTTAATTGTCCTTGTAGCAAGGATATCCTTTTTCTCTTAATATTCTATTTATAGATATTCCATCATTAACATCATTGAAACCATATTCGGAAAAAAATATAAATTCAGTTTCTTCAAATATACCTAATTTTTTGATCTTTTTAATAATCGAACTTACAACTACATCAATTTTTTTTAAATCTTCTTTTACTTCCGATACTATTTTTTCCAAATTTTTGAGAAGAATAATCCAGCTGAGGAAAATAAGCAAATAAGAGATTAGGTTTGTGTTTTTCTAAAGTAAATTCAACTGCTTTTGAAATCCATTCGGTAGATTTGAATGAGGCAAAAGGTCCCCAATAACTATATAGATCAAATTCGCCAATGCTACTGGAAACTTCTTCATAATAGTTTGGCGGACGGGAATAACACCACATATCTATTTGCCCATTTTCCAGATGTATTGGTCTTGGAGTAATTACAAAATCTGAATTTGCAAACATTGTGTTTTGCCAAAATAAAACTGAAGTTTTTATATCATTATTTTTTTTCTTTAAAATATCCCATATTCTATCAGTTTTTACTAATTTACTGGATTGCTCCCAAAATAGCACTTGATAATTTTCTCTATCATATAACCCATTTGAGATAATTCCATGTTGATTTGGATATTTCCCAGACAATACACTAGATTGAACAGTTGATGTAACTGATGGAAATACAGGTTTTAAATAACCATATTCGCCATTGCCTGCTAAATCCGATATTGTAGGAATCAATCCTGATGTTATATGTGAAACATCTAATCCAACGATATCTAATACAACAATATATTTTGATTTACTATTTATTTTATATTTCAAAAGATATACAAGTAATTAATGATTGCTTATTAATGAATAGATACTGCTTTATTTAATCGATATTCACATTAACCAAAATGCTTTGTTGCATGATTCTTAAAATCCATAATCTTACTTCACGCATTATCTAAATCGATATAATCTTGTTGTAAAGTGATGCTTTTAACACCATTTCTTTCACTATTTTTTCAAATTTACAGAATAAACATATTCTCTACCAAACGTTCTCTTTATGAGGAGAATACGGTTTCTATATACAATCCATCAGTATCAATAGCTTAACATGATGTCCTTCCAACTTTGCAAATCATTTCTTTGGGACATAATTGACAAATTTCTAACGATGTGTACTGATTTTCAGTCTAACTCTAGCATTATTTCATAGTTTAATGCAAGGCGAATTTCTATTATTTACAAGATTTCTGAAAGTATCATGGCTATCATAAACACTGTCTGCAAATAGTTTGCCCACTGTCACATTATTTGATTTTATAAGATCTTCCATAATTAGACAGCTATCAAAATTTTATAGATTATCAAAGATTAATTGTAATATTTACATTTTAATTTGTTGATTACGATCAAGATGAGTTGTATTCGTAGAAATTTTTCTAATGGTGCTAATTATGCAAGAGATTTAATATCAATTCGGAATTCGTAAAATGATAATATAGCCCGATCATTAAAAAAACGAATTTCAGTTATGCAACAAAGCAAATATTATCTACTTAGAGCCTATCCCAAAATTCGATAGGATTATCACTCTTTTTCCCTCTTTTGCTAAACTGTGTCCTCCATCCAGAGAAGGGAATGCGTAAAGGAGAAAAATAAATATCCTACCATACTTCAAGATTCCTGATGAATTATGGGATAAGATCAAAAGTATTTTCCCAAAGGAGAAACCTCTCAGAACAGTTGGTAGTCGACCAATCGTTCCATACAGAAAAGTGATCGATGAGATCTCTATATACTGAGAACAGGATGTCAATGGAAAATGCTTCCAAATGAATACGGATCTGGTTCTACCTGTCATCATCGTAGGTTTCAGGAATGGAATAGCCTTGACATCTTCAAAAAGGGATCGATCAGAATTTGAAAATCTATGACGACTGCATTGGTATCAACTGGACATGGCAATCCATCATCGATAGTATTATCTATAAAGTCGCCCTTAGGGGGGAGCGATGACTGCACGAAGTAATCCTACTGATAGACGCAAACTGGGCACAAAAAGACATATTTTAACAGATAAAAAAGGAATCCCGCTATCTGTAGTTATTTCTCAGCTAGCACACATGATATCAAACTGGTAACAAATGTAGTTGATAATGTAGTTATCCATAAACGACCACCACCATATAAAACTAAAACAACAGGAAGAAGAAGAAAACTTCAACATCTATGTTTAGATAAAGCATATAATTCCCAGCCTCAAGAGCAAGAACTATTCAAACGAGGATATGTCCTGCATATTCCTCTAAAGAGAAAAAGAAATGAAACAGAGAAGAAGAAGGAATCAAGGTTACAACACAACATTGCTCAAATAGGAAAAAGCATTCTGCAAAAAGATCGGTTATAGAGAACAAATTCATGGCATAACAGGTTCAGGAAACTGTTAACAAGGTAGAGAAAAAGTCAGAAAACTATCTTGGATTGATACAGTTATCCTCTGCTGTATGATTATCTACAGAAAAATAATTTTGGGATAGGCTCTTAATTTCTATCAGTTATTGATTTATTCCAAGCATTCCAGGCATCACCATGTGACTATCCCCTGAATTTTTGTTGTAACAATAAATTACTATCTTTTAATAAAATTTTGCCGTTAGTCGGATTCTACAACCACATCGATAGTATTTGCATTTGGACTTCTTACCCAAATCATATATACTATGTACCCATTTGCATCACAAAGATATGCCTCTATAGCATGTGAATTATTACCTATTTCTTTTTTTCTGCAATTGTTGCCGCCTTGCTTAAGCTAATCTTTATTTGAGAAAAAGTATTGTTTAATACTTTTCCTATTTTAAGAGAACCTATAATATTATTATACGCATCTACAGTCATCATTCCTGGATTCCATCAAATTTAAACAAGGATTCATCTTAGCCATTTGAGTTTGATCTCTTGAATCTACAACAGTTGTTTCTTTTCAATGTAATGGTACTATTTGTATTATCACCAGCAATTTGAGCATTAATATTATCAAATAATGAAAGAGAACATATGTTACTTAATACGATTATTGACACTAAATATATAGTCAAAGATAAAGAAATCCTTGAATTCATATGTTGTAATATGTTTGTTGTTTTTAAATATAAGATTATTCTTCTTCTTATCCTATAGTTCTGACACGAAAATATTTTGAAAATAAATGCAAATTCGAGATCCTGAAATTGTCATTATATTCTAATAGA
>CAWISD010000020.1:0-24487 GCA_963838615.1 uncultured Nitrososphaeraceae archaeon | reverse complement strand
ACCTTCTTCATCCGGAATTCCTATTTCTATCTCCCTGTCAAATCTACCTGGTCTTCTTAGAGCCGGATCAATTGCGTCTTGCCTATTAGATGCTCCAATTACTACAACTTTTCCTCTATTGTGGATTCCATCCATAAGTGTTAGCATTTGTGATACTATTCTTTTTTCTACCTCTCCCGTTACTTCTTCTCTTTTTGAAGCAATAGAATCAATTTCATCAATAAATATTATTGAAGGGGCATGTTCTTGAGCATCTTTGAATGTTTCCCTTAATCTTTGTTCACTTTCCCCATAAAATTTGCTCATAATTTCTGGTCCACTGATAGAATAAAAATTTGCATTGGTTTCATTAGCAACGGCTTTGGCCAGCAAAGTTTTACCAGTTCCTGGATGACCATAAAGTAAAACACCTTTCGGTGCCTCGATACCAATTTTTTCAAATAATTCTGGATGACGTATTGGTAATTCGATCATTTCCCTAATTTTTTGTATTGCATCTTTTATTCCGCCGATATCTTCGTAATTTATTCTTGGTATATTTGGAGAAAGATTCTGTTTATAATCACCAAAAGTAAATTTAGTACGACTATCAATAATCAAAGGGCTAGATACTGGATTTAAATGATTTATGATAAAAGTAATCTTTTTTCCCATCAAATTTATCGGAATGGTGTCCTTTTCTGATACAATCCGACCTTCCAATAAATTTGGAAGAAGCTCTGCAAATCCTGCATATTCTAACTCTTCCAAAGGAGCCAAATTAACTTCTTTTGCCTTATTCACATTTCCAATTTTTTTAATACTTATATGATCGTCAATCCCGGATTCAAGGGCATTTCTTGTATATCCATCTATACGTACAATATTTCTGTTGTAATCTGCAGATAATCCCGGCCATAGTCTCACACAACTAACTTTCCTTTTTCCTTTCAATTCGATAATATCACCAGGTCCTAAATGCAAATCATCCATGACTTTTGGATCCACAAGAGCCAAGCCTTTTCCGACAAATCGAATATCCGTTTCTGCTATCTTTAATAATTTAACTGATAAATTTTTCATTTAACTATTCACCATTTGCAATTATTATGACTATACATTTACACATTGTAATACTTATAACATAATATAAATTATCCTTACATTAAGTAAGACTTAATTGATGGAATGATTAATTATTACAAGTATGTATATGAGAGATTTTTCGGTTCCTCAAGCAATAAAAGAAATTATAATATCAAATGATTTTTATCTTAAAGCAATTAAACTTGGTATTGTAAATTATACTGCATTAGCCAATAAAATTCATAAAGATGTAGAATCATTAACTGAATCTACTGTAAATATTGGAACAATTATTGTTGCTATAAAGAGATTTGCAGATGAAATAAATAAAACAAATAATTATTTTTTAGCAATAAACAATAACAAGAACTCAGATTCACATGATGATCAGAATGAAAAGAGAAATTCCGAATTTTCAATGTCTCCAAATGAGGTAAGAATGACCCTAACTGGAAGCATTATTGATATTAATTTTAATAATGATAGTACATTAAAAGATATTTCCGAGATTATATATGATTTTTCTAAAGATACCTTTTTCGATTACAATTTAATACATACTACAAAAAAAGTATGTTTAATTACTGAAGATATCCAAGAATCAAGAAAAATTATTTTGGAATTAAAAGAGAAATATGATGGCAAGGTAACAGAGGGACTTTCAAAAATAACATTGACTTTATCAAATGAAAACATTATTGTCACAAGACATGTGTTATACCATATTTTTGATTTGATAAACAATTACAAAATTGCTCTCAAAAATGCTTTTTTTACAAACAAGGAAATTATTTTAATATTAGGGGGCAGCGAGGCTGCAAAAACATATGATTTGTTGAGAAAAAAATTTTTTATAAGCACGTAAATATCGAATATAAAATAAGAAATTTAAAAAAGTTATCTTTGTATTAAAATTTAATTATTTATCATTATAAAGATTTCAAATATATCTCAAATATAAAAACAATCAACATTCTATTTTATTTGTTAATGACTAAATTAAAAACAAATAAAATAGTTCACATATATTAAAGAGATTGTGTCAAAATTAATAAAACTTAAAACAGGAACATGGGATCTATCAGAATTAGTTAAAAATCCATAAAAGTGACGAATTTTCCAAATTTTTATTATCTATTGATGAAAAAGTAAAACAATTTGAAAACAAAAGATCGATGTTAAAACCTGAAATTTCCAGTAAAAATTTTTTTGAGATTAATAAAAGATTCCGAAAGTATTTCTGAAAAATTAAGTATAGTTTTAGGATATGCGCATTTAAAATATGCAGAAGACACTTCATCAAATGAAGCTGCATCATTGATGACTAAAATGAATATTTATGCAACTGAAATATCAAATAAACTTCTTTTTTTTGATTTGTGGTTCAAAAAAGATTTAGATGATAATAATGCAAATCGTTTGATAGACGAATCTCCAAAAGTATATCAAGATCACCTTAAACACGAACGTTCATTATCAAAATTTACACTAAAAGAATCTGAAGAAAAAATTATAAATATTCTCGATGTCACGGGAATTGATGCTTTAATCAAGATTTATGATAGAATGACTAATGGCTTTGAATATGAATATGTTGAAATTAAAGGTAAGAGAAAAATAAAGAAAATATTTACCAATAAAGAGAAATTAGTATCACTTGTAAGAAGTTCACGTGCAACTGAAAGAATAGCAGCATATAAATCATTATGGTCGACATATAAAAAAAATAGCGGAGTTTTGGGAGAAATTTATATTAATAGAGTATTAAACTGGCATAACGAATACATTGTATTAAGAAAATTTCCTTCGCCTATATCTGTAAGAAATCTATACAATAACATAGATGATAAAACGATTGAAACATTACTCAAAGTTTGTAGATCAAATGCAGGTATTTTTCAGAAATACTTTAAAGAAAAATCAAAAATGTTAAAACTAAAAAAGTTAGAACGTTATCATCTTTATGCTCCATTGAAAATCTCAAAAACAAGAAAAAATCAACTATGACAAAGCAATGAAAACAGTTTTAAATGCGTATGAAGATTTCGATCCTACATTTAAACAAGTAGTAGAAAAATTAGTGGAAAAAAAACATATTGATTCTGAACTCAGAAATAATAAACAAGGTGGAGCATTTTGTTCAACAATTACTCCAAAAATTGATCCTTTTGTATTGCTAAATTTTGATGGGACATTAAGAGATGTGTCTACAATGGCTCATGAATTTGGTCATGCTATTCATAGTGTGTTAGCTTCTGATAAACCAATAAGTGTTCAACATCCTCCTTTACCATTAGCTGAAACAGCATCAGTTTTTGGGGAAATGTTGTTAAATGATAAAATCTCAAACAAAGTATCAAATAAAGAGAAAAAAATACTTTTAGCAGAACAAATTGACGATTTTTATGCAACCATAATGAGACAAGCCTATTTTACAATATTTGAGGTTTCCGCTCATGATTCCATTTCAAAAAATAATGCTACAACAATTGATGAATTATCAGATCTTTATTTAAGCAATTTGAAAGAACAATTTGGAGATTCAATTAAGGTAACAGATGATTTTAAATATGAATGGCTTTATATACCGCATATATATCACTCACCTTTTTACTGTTATGCATATTCATTTGGAAATTTGTTAGTAATGTCTTTATATCAACAATATAAAGACGAAGGAAAAGAATTTATTCCAAAATATATTCGAATCCTTTCCTCAGGTGGAACAAAAAAACCTGAACATTTATTGATGGATGAAGGTATAGATATAAACAATGAAAATTTTTGGCAAAAAGGTTTTGATTTGTAAACGAAAAAATTACTGAATTAATTACTATAAAAAGGCCATAGCACTCATCAATACAAACAAAAATCCATTATTTTTGTTGCAAAAATAAGACAATAAATAAATCATAGCACTTAAAAACGCAATAACGATGCCTATTCTATTTTCATATTGTTATCTCAAATAAGGAACCTATTAACTTTGAATCTTTTTATGCTATTTGTGATGTTAATCAAATATTTTAATATGCGAGAAAATTAATTTTATGCGAGATTGTATAAAAACAATTCCTATTGAGATTTTAGAATATAAGAAAAACGTTAATTTATGGAGGTGGCAAATTTAATTAGCACTAGTTTATATTTATTTGGACAGATATAATCAAAAGATAAGAATTATATTTCATTTAAAACCTTAAAATATTCCAATTATTAAAAGAATTTATACTCTTTCTATCCAAAAATAAGAGGAAATACTATATTAAAGATTTTAAAAATTATCAAAATGGGGTATATGATTAAAATATGATTTGAAAACTACTCATTTAAAATCAACATATGTAATACAATAAATAATCTATGGGAAATAAAAAGGCTGTTTAATTCTCAGCAACTATTTTTACACCATGTTTTTTACTATGGTGGGCTATAAAAAACATTAGTGTCTTAGATTACTTACCTTAAATCACTGTTGTTTATTTTCATTCTACCTATAACCCCTGTACTGATCAGTTGAGATCCTGTAACAAGGAGTGCTATTCCGATTAAAAATCCCGCAAAAGCAATGCCAATTACTGGGAATAACAATATCATAGCTGCTAAGACTATAGAAAATGCTCCAACTGCTATACTAGATCCTCTCCTCCAATTTTTGTCATTTTTGTCATTTTTGTCATTTATTCCATGAATTACCTTTGAGATACCACTAAATAGTAAAGCAATTCCTAATAATAATATCACAATTATTGAGGCAATTAAAGGAAAACCTATCGAGATAATTGCAAGTATGATGACTGCAATGCCTAAAGATACACCTGCAAAACGCGATCTATGAGGTGTAACTATATGACTGACTATCATTTCTATCCCTATTACAAATAATAGGATTCCCACAAGCCATATTATAGATAGAAATCCTACTATGGGATTTAAAATAACAATTACAGATAAAACCATAATTATTATTCCAAATCCGATTTGAAATGCGCGTAGCCATCCAGGTAGTTTTAATAAGGACATCTTCTAATGTATTTTCATCGTATAAAGTATCGAGATGATCCCAAACTCTGAAAATGATTCTACATATATATCCTGATTGTATTTCTTAATTATTTCTTGAAAATTTAAGAATATCATAATTATAAATGTTTTATCGATTATATAAAATTTCAAAGAGATTAGTAGGAATTAAAAATGGATTTTTTAGAATATTTGGAAAAAAGTATTTAAAAATATCTTTGAAAAACGACCTGAAAAATATATATTTTATTAAATATCGTCCATAAAGATTTTAAAATTCAATTATTTTTTTATATAAAATGTTATTTATTTCAAATTAATTATTATCACAAAATCTTTAAACCATTTTAGGAGAGAGGTGGTACAGGATTATTGATAATCTGTTTCTGTCACTAATTGTATTTAGATGTTTATATCTTTTTTCTATAACGTGTAAAACAACAATTTGAATGAAATCGATAAAATATGAATATTAAATGAATCAAAATAATTAAATTTCTATTTCTTATTTATTCTCATATTTTCTTTTTAACGATCCTATTCTTCCCTTATATTTATCATTATAAACTGTTTTACATGAATTACAGCAAAAAAAGCGTTCAATATTGGCGAATTTGAGAACTTTAGGTTTGCCAAGAATTGGTCCTTGACAATAATCGCAGACAAGGTTTATTGCAATACCTCTTGTAATTCTCTTCTTTATTTCGTCTATTTCTTTTTCGTAAAGAATATTGTGGTTTTTACTTGAAATTTCGTTAATATTTTGTATTTGGATTAGGTCTTCATCGATATTATTAACTTTGTTAAAATCAAAAAAGGGGACTACTCCTTTAATGAAACCCACATTTACTAATCTTTCAAATCTTGCCTTAACTGTGGGCGTTGATATGCCAGTATCCCTTGAGATTTGTCTAAAGGATTTTCTACCATCATACAATAGTGATTTTATAATCGATATATCCATTTCATCAAGATGTAAAGGCATTTAATTCAAAGTTATCATATTTACTTACATATCATTCTTTACAAATGTAAAGCCCGGTTCTTATATATGTTCTATTCAAAAATATTAATATGGCAAAAGACCCAATATGCGGAATGTTTGTAGAAGAGAATGAGAACTCGATATATTATATTAAAGATGGAATTACGTATTATTTTTGTTCAACTCAATGTTTAAATGAATTTGTAGAGCCAGAAAAGGCGCTAAAAAATTTAAAAATTCATGTTGCTATTAGCATAGCACTTACCATACCTATAATAATACTGAGTTTACCTCACATGATTCCTCAACTAGGACATTTCTATCCTATGGGGATGATGGGATATACTAATTATATAGTAATGGCCCTGGCAACTCCAATACAATTTTGGATTGGCTTGCGATTTTACAGAGGATTTTGGGACGGCATTAAAGCTAAAGCATCAAACATGGATACGCTAATAGCTATAGGAACTTCTGCTGCTTATCTGTATAGCGCAGTAGTAACTATTGTTCCTGGATATTTTCCATTTACATCTGTTTATTTTGAAACGGCTGCAATAATAATTACACTCATACTGACTGGAAGATTGCTTGAAACAAAGACAAAAGATAAAGCTTCAAATGCTGTAAGAAAATTACTTGATTTAAAACCAAGTACTGCTAGAGTAATCAGACCGATAATTAAAGAAAGAAATGGTGGTGGCGGTGATGCAGACTAAATACTAACAATAGTAACAAGTCAAATCAAAAAAGCAGCAGCAGCAATATTAATTTAAGCCTCAAACTAAAATTATTATCAAAAGAATTTAAAGAAACTGAAATTCCGGTAGAGCAAATTGTAGAAGGAGATCTAATGGTAATAAGACCTGGCGAGCGAATTCCCACAGATGGTATAATAATGGAAGGAAATTCCTCTTTAGATGAATCTGCTATAACCGGAGAAAGCATTCCTATCGATAAGACAAAAGGTGATGAGGTAATTGGTGCTACGATTAATAAGAATGGTCTTCTCAAAGTCAAAGCAACAAGAGTAGGGCAAGACACAGTGCTATCACAAATAATAACACTAGTGGAAGAAGCAAAAACTGGAAAGGCTAAACTTGAAAAAATGGTAGACCAAGTAGCAAAATACTTTGTTCCTGCTATAGTGATTATTGCAATAGGAGTATTTTTGGGATGGTATTTTATTGGAAATGCGGGATTAACCTACTCGCTTTTAGCATTTGTATCAGTTATGATAATTGCATGTCCGTGTGCCCTTGGATTAGCTACCCCTGCAGCCTTGATGATGGGTGCAGGAAAAGGTGCTGAGAATGGAATATTGTATAAGGGTGGGGAGTATATAGAAATAGCAAATAAAGTTAATGCTGTTGTATTTGATAAAACAGGAACTTTAACAAAAGGAAAACCATCTGTAACAGATATAGTAGTCTCTAACAGAAGATATTAAAGAACAAGAACTATTAAAACTTACCGCAATAGCAGAATCAGGTTCAGAGCATCCGTTAGCACAGGCGGTAATAAGAAAGGCCAAAGAAAATGACATTCCAGTTTCAAATCCTGATTCCTTTGAGGCAATTTCAGGATATGGACTCAAAGCAGTTTATTCAAATCATATAATCATAATCGGAAATAGAAAGATGATGGAAGATAATAAAATTCCAATTACTGAAAGTGTGGATGATAAATTATCTGCATTTGAAAAGGAAGGCAAGACTGCAATACTGGTAGCGATAGATAACATATTATCAGGAATAATCGCTATATCTGATACCATAAAAGATGGTGCTAAAGAGGCGATTCAATCTTTGAAATCCAAAGGAATTGAAGTAATAATGCTTACAGGAGACAACGAAAGAACTGCAAATGCAGTTGCATCAAAACTTGGCATTGGTAGAGTAATAGCACAAGTACTCCCCACATCAAAAGGAAGAGATAATATCGAAATTAAAAATAAAAGAAAATAATGTTGTTGCCATGGTAGGTGATGGTATCAATGATGCTCCTGCCCTAGCTATGGCAGATTTAGGAATAGCTATTGGCTCTGGAACAGATGTTGCAAAAGAAACAGGTGGAATTATTCTAATAAAAGACGATATACAAGATGTAGTTATTGCACTTGATTTAGGAAAGAAAACTGTCTCTAAGATTAAGCAAAATCTATTCTGGGCTTTTGCTTATAATACTGGATTAATACCAATCGCAGCAGGAATATTAGTTCCATTTCTAGGAATAGGTATGTTCGGCTGGCTTCCAATACTCGCTGGTATCGCAATGGCTTTAAGCTCTGTAACCGTAGTAGCAAATTCTTTACTGCTTGGTCGATACAAACCAGCAAGTATAAAAAATACTAATTTATTCTTATTTATGTGTTAATAAGAGTTTTTCATATGTAATGTTTGAAACTGGTTTCCTGGGAGAATCATGCATTATTTGAAGAACAAGTGAATTTACGAATAAATGATATAAATATTTTATCCAAAATCAAGTTAAAAACTATTGATTTGGAATATGATTACGACTAAGATGTAATATTTTGAATGATGTGATTTAGAAGTTTATGATGTAGATTATCTATAGTTACACTTGAAGGTATTCAGAATTTTAATGAAAAAATAATCAATCGATAATATAAAATATTTGATAATAATTATATTAACACAATTAATTTGCACATTTTTTATGATATGAATTTTGCAAATAATGATTTGGATTTTGTATTTTGACAATCAAGTAGAGATTGAAAATGGATAGGTTGTTATATTTTTCTGTTAAACATGATAAGAATGAATTATTTAAAAGTGGAATTAAATTGAAAAAAAATGAACTTTCGAAATAAATGGATTTTTATACCAATATTATGATTGAATCTAAAATATAATATAAGAAGGAATTTTAAATTAAATTTTCATGACAATTACGAAAAATTTAGTTATATACTAAAGCAAATACCACCGGTAATTTTATATCTTTATATTCTAATATTATTGACAAAATTGACTTTAAAACGAAGTTTTATATTCTAAATAATATTAACAATCAATCAAAAATCAAAAGCTCCGGTGGTGTAGAGGCTTTCAATAATGATTATTTCAGTAATTTGAAAAGCTGCACAATCCGGTTAAGCATTTCGCCCTCTCAAGGCGACGATCCCGGGTTCAAATCCCGGCCGGAGCATCTTACTTGAAAAGGAAGTGATTTTGAATCAATAAAAAACAAGAATATTGCAATACTATCAAATTCTACAAATTTTATTCCTTCACGAGCCTCTGCATAAGAAGGTTAAATTAAAGGAAATATTAAGAACAAAATCAATCTAGTTTATACTAGATCTCTTGCATAATTAGCGTCAAACAGCTTTATGACCATCAGTTTTCCATCCATTTGTTCTCTTTATTGCTTTCATACGACAGGTTATCTAAAAAACCATTACTTTTTAAATCGTTCACCGGCCTTACATTACAAGAATTTGATGATATCTACAATAAAGAGATAACAAAGAGATATGCCAAACATGAATTAAAGCGTTTATCTAAAAGAATAGATAGAAAAAGAAAGATTGGTGCTGGTAGGCATTTCAAGCTGGATTTAAAAGATAGATTTGTAATGCTTTTGGTCTATTATCGTCTTTACATCACTTACACATTGGCTGGCTTTCTCTTTGATTTAGATCAGAAGAGCAACATCTGCAGGGATATTCAAAAGATTGAAGGACTGATAAGACAATGTGTACCAATTCCTCAGAAGATATACAACATTACAAAGAGGCTTCAAACCCAAGAGGAAGTAGAACAATATTTTCCAGGTCTTATGGCTTTCACAGATTCTACAGAACAACAGATTCCACGACCAATAGATAAGGATAAGAAGGAAAATGTATTATTCGGGCAAAAAGAAAAGACATACTATGTAAAGAATCATCTTATGGTTAACAATCATCGTGGTTATATCCTTCATAAAGCAAATCATCATAAGAAAGGACGAAGACATGATTACGATTTTATAAGAAGAATCATCCTGTCACTCCCAAAACAAGTTGTTAATGTGATTGACCTTGGATATCTTGGAGTAGAAAAGGATTTCCCAGAACAACTATCATGGCACTACCGTATAAAAGGAAAAGAAACCAACACGAGCTGTCCCAAGAAGAAAAAGAGTAAAACAAAATTCATTCCAAAAAAGAGAATAGTGATAGAACATACTATTTGTCGATTGAAAAAGTACAGGATTATGAGTGATATATTTAGAAATAAATTGAGAAAGTACAATAGAATATCAGACATAGTCTCAGGCTTGATAAACTATAGAATAATAAATTAATTTTAGATAATCGATACAGCATTCAATAGTGAATACGACAAATTATTTCTAATTATGCAAGAGATCTATATATAATATGATATCTAATAATCGGCGCTGTTAACTTAAGATATTATTTCTTATTATGTTGATCAACATATAGATTTAACCATTGTTTTACATGTTTTAATTTACATTTGTTCTTTTTTTGAAGGAAAATAATCATCAAAGTTTTCGGTTCTATCCTTTATGTATGATAGTTCTTTCAATGATTCTTTTCTGATATGAAGAATGAATATGATGATGTAGATTCAAGAATTTCAGGCTTGCGGATACATGCACCACCATCTGTGGAAACTCTGATGTTCGCCATAATTCAATTACAATGTAGATAGAAAACGTTCGGATGTAACAAACATATTTCGTTCTTTTGATATCTGAAATGAAATAATTTCTCTATCTTTTGGTTCGATAACTACACAAAGCCATATTAGTTCAGAGCCGCTTTGTTGCATGATTATTATAATCCATCATTTTACTATTTGTTTTGTCTAAATAGGTATTATTTTGTTATACAATGATGCTTTTAACATCATTTCCTGTTTCATATTCTTTAGTCTGACAAAATAAACATATTCACCAAACATTCGCTTTATACAAGAAAACACTGTTTCAAACTCCATCTTTATCCATACATTTCGCTATTCTTCCATTTTTTTAAATCATTTCTTTGTGCCAAAACTGACATATTTCTAAGGCTATTCCCTTTTTTTCCATCGAACTCTAGCATTCTTTTTTACTTTGATGCATGGCAAAATTCCATTGTCTTCCAGATACCTAAAAATATCATTACCTTCATAGGCCCCATCGGCAAATAGTTTGCCTATTTCTACTGTTTCAATCGGATTCTATAATACCCTCAACCAATTCTGGTAATGCTTTGGTATCATGAACATGTTCATCGGTTACTTTAATAGAAAGAATTTTCTTGTTCTTGATGTTTACTGCTACATGTATTTTTAAATACCCTTTCTTGTTTTTTTTATATTCCATTTATCTTGCATCCACTGACCTCTATTGGTAACCTTGATACCGGTACTGTCTATTGCAATGATGATATACCCATCTTCAAATTCCTTACTTTTGTTATCTTCTTTTATCTTGATATCTAACCTGTTTATTCTTCTACTTATTGTCCTGTAATCAGGAATTGAAGGTATTTTTCCATGGGCATGTCCTTGTGCAATACCTTCTGTTTGTCTAAATGGCAAATGAAAGTATATTTTGGCATATCCAAGTAAAAGAAGAAAGGTATTGGGATAATGAAATGGCTCACCAACCTTGTCTTTGTTCATCTCTTTTAATTCCGTATCCCAGTTGTCAATAACATCAAAGCCTAGGAGTATCTCTCCTCTTCTAACTAGGGATTGGTTGTAGGTGGACCATTTCATACGATTTGTTGGTAGATGTTCACTAAATGTATTTGGAAATGGGGAATCATGCAACAAAACAGTTCAGAGCCTGTTTTTACTATGGTTTCGTCGATGATATATTCGTCTATATTCTTCTTCTTTTTTAATTTCTGTGGTTTGTATTTTTGTATCCAGTGCCAGACTGATACATGGCTTATTTTGACTGATGTAAAAAAGATAGTGCTTTAGTCGTGTTTCTAAATGATAATCCAAGGAAGTACAAGTCTAAACCATAACCAATAATTTGTGAAGGTGTTATATTTCTGGGGTTCATAAAAGAAATGGATTATCTTCAAGATGTGGGCTCTATCTTAACAGCAGTGCAAACACAAAGGTACATCCTTTTGTAAAATAGTTGTGATTGCTCTGCTGTGTTTTTTGTTATAGATATTCTTCCACTTGCTAACTATTACTCGTCCTATTTCTTGTTCATCTTTAAATGTAGAATTGTTAATTGCCGTCTGCCTTTGTAACCATCATGACCACCTTTTACTTCTATTAAATTAAGCTCGGGCGATCTTACTGGCAGAAGAAATACAAGTTTTATTCGTGGGCAACATTTGAATATATTATCTTCCTTTACCATCCTTGATTTATGTGCGGATAGATTATCAAGTACAACAAAGATATTTTGGATGTTCTTATCATCATACCTTTTTTCTACTCTTTTTAGAAAGTCAACAAACTGCTTTGTTGTCTTATTTTTATAACATTGTACATGTGCATCTTGTCATTTGTATGGTCATAGGTTCCTTCAAACACATTTAGCAGCCCTTTTATCTTCTGTCGAGCCTTCTCAATCTTTACTTGTACCGCGGATGACACTATGATAAGCCGCCATGGGTCTTTGCCGTGGTTATTGATCCCTTCTCATCTACATACAGTAACACAGAATCCGAAGGAGTATTGTACCTTAGTTGTTGTTGTTGTTGTTGTTGTTGAATATACTTTTTTCAAAGCATATTCTGCTGTATGGTTATTGCTTTTATTAGATAAAACAGTTTTAGACTTTCTCCTTCATTTTGTTCCATACTCCAAAAGGATATTTCTTATTTCTACAGAATGATGGCTTATTTTATCTACCAGTTTTAGGTCATATATATAAGAAAGTCTGCTAGTACACGTAGTGACCATCATATGTAGAGAATCCTAAACCAAACGATCGCGGATTTGATGATGAGACTATCTGTACTATCTTTTTTTCCATGTCTTTATCAAACTTGTACTGTTTGTGATTGTGTTTTTTTGATATGATGCCACCATCGATTCCTTTTTCATTAAAGCGATGCTACGTATCCATTTTCTTATATTGTTATCATGATGGTTGGTAATTTTTCTTATCTGCGGTACTGTATATATCCCTCATCTTTGAGCAAGATTATCTTGGCTCTATATCCTGATTTGATATCTTCAAGCATCGGGTGGAAAATGTTTTTTTCATCATCCGTAAGCATTCTGATGAGGAAGGTATCCTTCATATTATTAGTTAAGAGTGGCAAGCTAAAGGCATTACGATAGCGAAACAAACATCATTATTTTACAAGAAAAAGTAGCATATAGCTTACACAGCTGTTAACAGCGCCCTCTAGTGTATTTATTTATTAATATTGGATGATTATGCTATTCAAATATGCTGAACATGGATTATATTATTGCATTTGGATATCTATAACAATATTTACCACCGTCTCCTACTGATAATATCCATGTACCAACAATTGTGGTCTTTTATTATGCTGTAATTGAAGTATTCAATTAATTCACATCTAGTTATTGCTTACTTTAGATAGGTCATACAACTATTGAAAATTCCAATATTTATACAATAATAAATATTATGGAGAATATGGAATAAATTTATTGATGGTTACCTTACGAAAATAATAATTGGATTATAATATGGGATTTACTATACATTATTTCCCATCCAAACTAGAAACTTCGGAAATGATATAATTAAAATCAAGATCGAATATCATTTCTATCAATACTTGTATAATAACCAAATTTAGTTCTAATTAACAGTGACCTGATATAGGTTTTTAGAATGATTAAAACTATAAAAATAATGTTTTAAAATTTATTGCAGACGACTACACTAGGGTCATCATTTCTTTTGTAATGGCACAACCAAAATCTGTTATTTACATAGTTATCGGATGTAAAATTCCAATTAATACTGTTTATAGAAGAGTTACATGAATTGGAAAAAGCAAGGATACTTGCTATTCATGGTTCTATTATTACAGAAGATGGAAAAAAGTATAATCTATACAAGAGCAATATTAAAGCTGTAATAGTGGTGTTTGGTATGGAATCACTTGTAATTGAAATTATTAATAATAATATGGAAAACAGACTCCTATTGGTAATGTATAAAGGAGAATATATTCAACTAAAAATATTCTTAATTTTGAATATCACTTTCACTTCTGATAATCAGAATTAGTAAATGTATATGCATTATTTATATTATTCACATCAAAATCATTATAATGAGTTTTGAAAATAAAATAACAAAATTCAATAGACATCCAACAATAAGAATCGCCCTAGCCCTTTCAATTGCTCTTCTTGCAATCGGAACTGTTTCTGTAGTACTATCATCTCAATTTGCAATGGCACAAGGACAATCAAATAGCTCTGCAATCACTGCTACAAAACCTATAGATGGATATAGTACTCCACAAGGTCATCTGTCTGCCATAAGACATGTTTTTGATGACCCTGCCCTTAGAGTACAACATTACTGTAAACCTAGTGATAAAATAGTACTGGTATGTCAACTTTATGATAGTATATCCCCTAATGCCACTTTAATAGGGGTTGAATACATTATTACAGCCGACCAATACAAATCGATACCAGATAGAGATAAACCGAATTGGCATTATCATGCAATAGAATTTGCTACAAAAAGAGCAGATCCACTGTTTCCAGAACTTAAACCAGCTCAAATAAAAGCTGTAACAGGTAAACTGATGGATACATATGGTAAAGTAATACTCACATGGGACCCAAAAGACAAATTACCAGCATTTCCAGCACAAGTAGAGCAAGTGCAGCATCCATTTATGGTTAATCAAACGATAACACCTCCAATGGAAACACATGTAGGCAGTTTTAATCAAACACTAAAATACTAAACTTTTTTCTTTATTTTTCTTTATAATTATCAAGGAATACATTTTCTGAATTGCCCACTATCAACGAGAACGAAAATTGTAATTTTCAGGGATATGATGTTGAGAATTTAATGAAAGAAACGGCTCAATTAAGAGAATTAATAACCAAATGAGGTACACTTGAAATTCTAATACCATTAGGCTATTCAACTGACTCAGGAAGATTTCTATAATTTAGAAATTCTATGAAGGGATTCAGCAGTAAAATTCTTGCAATAAGATTAAAAGAACAAGAGAAAAAAGGATTTTAAGCAGACAGTCTTATAAAGAAATTCCTCCAAAGGTCGAATATCGATTGACAAGCAAGGGACAAGAATTAGCAGAATCCATAATCTCGATATTACAATAGATAAAAAAAATGGTCATTGAATTAAATATGATTTCATTTGAAGAAACAAGAAAATGTCGTTATTCATACATTGAAAAATGATTTCTTTGGATATGTCTTCATATTTAGAATTTAAGTTTGAAATTCAAATTTAACCATCTGAAGATTCTTACACCTCTATTAAATGATAATATGGTAATAGAACTATATTCCATCAGTTTAATCTAATGGGCGCTTACTTCTGCTATGCCTCTTCGCTTATAATACTTTAGCAACAAGATAAATATCAATATTAAATCTGTGTCAAAATTAAATTTTCATAATCTTATAAATAGTTAATTACAGTAGGCACAAAGGTAATAGTTATTCCGTATCCCAAATTAATTATATCTCCTAACTCCTATCATTTATCCAGGTGATGGGAAATAAATTCGGACTACTTTATTCTTGTATTTTTAGGTACAATATTTATTGCTTCACTATTTGAATCCAGAACCAAAATTCCATATACCATGTTACTTGTAGCCCTTGGTATTATGATTAGTCTTGCAGGTTTGATTGTTGCCGATATAAACAAGATAAAAATTGATACTAAACTAATAATAGATTTTGTAATTCCCCCTTTAATATTTGAAGCTATGATGAGAATAGATTACAAGGATTTTAATTCTGTAAAATTATCTGTATTGTTACTTGCCACATTTGGAGTTGTTATCACAACACTTGTTGTAGGTATTTTATTGATGTATTTTGCAAATTTACCGTTTCAACTTGCTTTTGTATTTGCTGCTTTAATTTCCTCTACTGATGCTGCAATCGTGATAAAGACATTTAAAATACTAAAGGTCCCACGATTACTTTCAACAATTCTGGAAATGGAGTCTTCATTTAATGATGCTACAGGAATTATTATTTTCTCATCCGTAGTAGGAATAGTATTTGGTTCTACAACTGCAATTACCGGATCTTTTGAAAACAATAATAATTTTTCTCCAATACCATTTGATCTCTTTCATGAAATATGGCAATTTCTAATTGTTTTTCTTGGAGGTATAGCAATTGGTTTGATAATTGCAATAGTAACTAATAGACTTCATACACTAATGAACGATCCATTTTCTGAAATATCTCTCACCATGACTACGGTATTTGGTTCTGCAATCGTTGCAAATTCGATAGGTTTTTCTGGATTGATAGCAGTTGCAGTTGCGGGTCTTTATTTTGGCAATGTAACTATGAGAAAAGAATCCTCGATAAGTAAAGAAGTTAGAGAAACGGTTTCTAACTTTTGGGAGATAGCTGCTTTTTTTGCAAATTCTGTTGCCTTTCTTTATCTTGGGATGAAGATGGACATACTAGCGATTGGTCAAAATATACCATTAATACTCATAGTATTTGCAGTAGTGTTAATAGGACGAGCGCTAGCCACATATCCAATTCTTACATTAGTTAATAAATTTGCAAGAGAAAAGATTCCTTTATTATGGAGAAATATTATAATGATTGGTGGAATGCGCGGTGCATTATCAGTGGCACTAGTAACATCACTTCCACAAAGTGATTTGAAAGATAAACTTGAAATAATAACATTTGGAGTAGTATTGTTTTCCCTGGTAATACAATATGTTGCACTTTCAAAGTATCTGAAGAAAGTATCTAAAAGATTTGGTATATCCCAAAGTAATGAATCATAATTTTCTTTTTTCTTTTATTATGCCTTGGCAAATGTTGTTAAATGTTACTAATTAATGAAATATCTAACTTATAGTGCTGGACCTGTTGTGATTTGATCCAAGGAATGATTTATGTTATGATTTATCCTTTCAATATATATTGAACAACTGCAAGACCTAAAAATAGCAGTTTTATATATAATCTCTTAATTCAAAGCAAATGAAGAATATTGAGTAATGGAAGATTATACTCACCAAGTTATTTATAAAATAATTATGCAATTCTATATAAACAAAGGAGAGTAATCACAAATGGACGATAACCACACGAGAATTCTACAGGTTCGTCTTCTATTGATAGAAAAACATCTACGTAATATACTCCGCAACTTGGAATATGATACCAATAATTCTACATTTATACTATATTCAATTAAAAATACTATAGATAAAGACCGCAAGGTAAGATTATTTAACATAATTAATTCCATGTTTGATGAAATTGCACAAATGAAAATAAAGTTCAAATTGGAGTCAGAAGAGCAACCAGTCATACGGAGTATATTAGGCAATCTGGATGAAATATGGACAACTCTTGAAGATACAAGGCCCGAAAAATTAGCTAAAGGTTATGGTAGTATATCAAAAGTTGGCGAAGAATTGTTAAGACCTTGTATCCTTAAATTACTTCTGATGATAGATAATATCTACACTGAATTAGGATATACAAGGTCTAATAGATAATTAACACCATTTAAAAAATTTCTAAAAACTGACATACATATACAAGGCACATTCATTTAAGGTTATGTAACTTATTGTATAGTTGTATTTATAAACAAATAGCGATTGTTTCCATAAACAAAATAATTGCGGCAATGGTTTATTTTATGCAAATGATTTTAAAAAATAAGCGAGGTAAAACAACTATAATAAACATTTCAATCGAGATGAATTCATGATAACCATCTGGTTTTTATATGTTTTGGCGGTACCATGTATCAAGAAACTTACTAATTATTCAAATCTTATAAAACATTACAAAAAGATGAAGATGAATGCTAACGATGGATAAAGCATATACTGATGATATCATTTCTTACGGTCGCCTAGAAGATATAAAATTGCTATTGTTGGAAATAATGGTATCTCATAGTAATGATAATTAAACTGCTTTAACTTTGTGTATCGTAATCAATCCGTTATCTCCAATCATTCTTTTTAACTCGGGAAGTAATGGTTCTATTTTTTCTTTCTCATCAACGATTTCAATAAGCATAGGTTGATTCATCATAATTCCTTCTATATGTACAGTTGATCTGTCCTCTTTTCCCAAATCCATCGATACCTAGCCATACAATAGCCCCTAACAATTTGGATTTCATTAAAAATTCAATTATTTGTTTTTCCGTTCTTTTTCCATGTACTTCATCATTTTTCTTAATTCGAATCATTAAACAAAGCATTTCTTTAAGAACCATCAATATTATTTGAAATTTGAGTCATTAAAATTCTACCTCCATATATAGATAATAGTGAAAGAAATACATTTGATAATATATTTATCATCATTTGTAAAAATTGTTTGTTTTCAAACATTGTAACGCTTTCCAAAGCAAAAGATGACATTGTTGTCAATGTACCGCAAAATCCAATTGCTATTAAAAAAGAATATTTTGGATCTAAGTTTAGAGAAACCGATAAAACAGAAAAAACTCCTAGAATAAAACTCCCAATTATATTAACAATGATTACATTTGAACCTATAATTCCAAATACAACAGGAAATGAAGTAATTTTATATCTTATAAAAGCCCCCAAAATTGCACCTATAGTCAGAAGCGCGAATTCGATTGCTTTCATTTTCAGATATATAAAAAAAATAAAGTTTTTTAATGTTCCGTAATATCTTTGGTTTTCCTGCTTTTAATGAGAACAATAGCTACTACTACTAGCATAAAACCTCCAAGTGCACCCAATACTAAAATAGGAAAACTCCCAGCATATGAACTTCCTCCCTCATTAGTTTGAGATACAATTGCGGTATCTTGACCTGAGGATGAAGCTAATTTTGAATATCCAAGAATATCTATTCTACCATTTGGAGCAGGAAGTGTTAATTCAGCTTTATACTGTTTACCATTACCGAAGGTAACATCATGTACAGTATCCACATGTGCACCTTCTCTTATACTTCCTTCACCTAATGAATAAATAGTTACTACTTTTGCACCATTTGCTTCACCTTTAAAACCATATCCTTTAGTTTCTGCAAGCTCTGCAGCAGGATCAAATAAATGATACCAGTCATTCATAGATGTAGATAATCTTGAAAAATCCATCAAGGGACTATTTAATATTTGAGTATCAGATGAATTAGAATTTATCTCATTTTTAAAATTAGGATTTAGTGAGTATAGCATTGATAAAAGATGATTGATATCCATATCTTGTTGTTGTTGTTGTTGTAGTTATTATTTGTATTATTGCAAAATAACTGGCTCATTTATTATAAAAGCTCTCCAATTCAAATCAATATATTTATGAGATGGATCATTTGTATTTGGAATAACAAAATTTTCCAAATTCAAATCTACACTAATTCTCTGATCAACAGATGTTTCAGTATCTGAAAATTGCTCTGATATCTGCAATAAAACTAACATTTACACCTGTTGCTCGTACAATACTATTTTTACTTTGAAATTGTTCATTTATTGCTTTTAAAAGATTTTGCATTGCAACAGTATTATTTTTATTTTGATTGTCCATCCATAGAAGATGCATTAATTGATATTCTGTGAGGAAGTTGTTTAAAAAGTAAAGCAAGATTGCTATTTGCAGGATAACTGAATTGTGTAGGATGTGTTTCTTGATAATTTACTGTTGTTGTTGTAGATTCTGGATTGATAATAGATGTTAAAGTTACAGCATTTACCAAGTTATAATTATATGAGATCATAATCCATAAGAACGAGAAAAAAAACAATGGTTTTAGTATCCTACTTTTATACATGAATATAAGTTATTTCATCTACTTCTAGTTAATAAGTGTAACAATTGTTACATAACTTCAAATTATTTGATGTATATCAAAACAATAATATTTAATATTCCAAAATGAAATTAAAAATGCAAAAGCGATTCTGAGAATTCAAAGTTATTATTTGCTAAATTTTTTAAAAATATCGATAAATTCTCATACTTTAAATTATATTTACATTTTAAATCAGGTTTTAATCTAGCATCAGAATTTATACCAATTGAAATATCTGCTTTTTTAAAAGCTGGATTGTCATTTTCAGAATCCCCTAAATACATTATTTTTCCTTTATTATGATTTGATTTGAATAATTCTGAAATAATACAATCATATGCATTACCTTTACTAATTTTAGTACTATAGATATCGATAAATGGATGAGTGGTGTAATTTTGTACAAAAAAATTTTTGAAGATAATAGTAAAAATGACTTTTGGATAATTTTAGATTTGGTGGTTTTTTGTATACATTAAATAAACTTTTTTTAACTATTCTCTCATATCTTTTTCTATTTGCATTCCAATCAGTATCGTTTCTCCAATCTATTGTAATTCCACCTAGAAGTATACCTTCATTAACTGTTAAAAATTTCTTTTCAATATTTATCATGGGATATTTAATTTCAAAATAATTAACAATTTCGTTTAAAATAGCAGAGTTGTTCAATAAAACTTCATTATCAATTAATAGATGCCTGGAAACAATCGAATATTTATTGTCAATAATGGAGTAATGAGATTGTATCTATTTTTTTATTATCCATTAAAGAAAGAGAAGTAGTATTAATTATTGTCGCTATCCCTAAAAATAAAGTCTCCATCCCTAAAATACAGGACAATATATTTGAGAATTTCTTTATTTTTTCGTATAGGAAATAGAAATCTTTGCTAGAAATTATACAAATCGGTATATTCTTCGATATACTATATAGCATATCTTCTAATTCCGGTGGAATGAGACTATTTGATTCTATCATCATAAGGATTAACTAGATGAGGTGGGGCAAAGTGTTCCATCAAAATCAGATAGTATTGCCATGACTCTCAAATGTATTAAAATGTTGACAATAAAATAATTAATAAATGTAACTTTTGTTACATTTATAATTTGTTTGTAAAAATTTTTATTACTAATATATTTAAGTTTATCTTATACATCTTTTCAACAATTTTTTCATATTTTTTAATCTATAAATAATTTTCATAATCATTTCTTAATACCATGATAATTTTATTATCATTAAATATATTATAGAGAATAGTTAAATGATTTAAAAAACCATTATCATGGATTATAGTTTTATATGAAGTTCCATCAGAACCTTCACAATTAAAAGTAAAAATTTGGAGAGAATTTAAAAAACTTGGTGGCCTTTATCCACAAATGTCTTTATGTATTCTTCCTAATAATGATGAAAATGCTAAAAAAATCGATGATATCTCCAAGATGATTATTTCTGAAGGTAAAATTGTAAAAATATCAGCCACCGAATTGGATAATGTAGAACATGATAAAATTTTGGATATGTATAGAGTAGAAAGAGAAAAACAATATGATGAAATTGTTGAAGAATGTGAAGAATTTATTGATGAAATTAATCTGAATATTGGAAATAATAAATTTACTCAAGAAGAAGTTGAAGAGATGGAAGAGGTCCTCGATGGCTTATATAGATGGTTCGATAAGGTTTTGTTGTTAGATTGGATAGAAACAACTCCTAAAGATTTTGCAATTACAAGAGTATTTAAAAAAATGTCAAGATTCAATGGATCACTTTGCGGAATTATCATTTCATAAAAAATAATAATAATATGATTGCTTGAATTAATGAACGATTCTTATAGAAATAATTTGAGAAATGTACCTACTTATCAAAATCACTACAGATTCGGTAAACTATGGAACATTGCTATATAAATAAAACTCCACATAGAAATCGGTCCTGTTAACTTAAGATATTATTTCTTTATTTTGTTGGTCGATGAATAAATTAAGCCATTGTTTTACATGTTTTAATTTGCATTTGTTCTTTTTGCAAGGAAAATAATCATCAAATATTTCGATTCTATCCTTTATGTACTGCATTGTCCTTTCAATAATACTTTTCTCATAATACAAAGAATGAATATGATGTTTTAGTTTCAAAAACCTGCAGGCTTCGGTGGATACCATGTTCCACCGTCTGTGGAAACAGGATGTTTGCCATATTCATTTATAATGCTGAGATAGAAAACGTTCGGCTACAAACATATTTCGCTCTTTTGATATTTTAACTGAAAGAATTTCTCTATCTTTTGGTTCGATAACGACCCAAAGCCATATTAATTCAGAGCCTGTTTTTACTAGGGTTTCGTCAATGATATATTCATCGATATTCTTTTTTTTTATCTTCTTTGGTTTGTACTTTTGAATCCAGTTCCAGATCGAAACATGGCTTATTTTAATGAGGTGTAAAAAAGATAATGCTTTTGCAGCGTTTCTAAATGATAACCCTAAAAAGTACAAGTATAAGCCATAACCAATAATTTGTGAAGGTGTTCTAATTCTAGACTCATAAAAGAAATGGTCATTTTAAAGCTATATGTTTTTCCTTAAGTTAACAGAGCCTAGAAATCCTAGTATGTCGTTTAGATTCTTATTTATATATAAGAATGAATTAATCATATTTCATATTCCTTGTATTGAGATATATTATATAAGATAAAAAATAAAACTAGACAAAATTCCATATAAATATAGTGCAACATCCATATATTGCAATAGCAATTTTTGCTGTAGTTTATTTTCTCATCATATGTGGAAGAGGGAAATTTAAAATCCCAATATGGACCTCAATGCTGATAGGTGCTGCGCTTATGGTTGTCTTTCAAATCATAAGTGTACGATCCGCATTCAAATCAATCAATTTAGATGTGATAGGCTTTCTTTTTGGAATGTTTAGTATTGTTTCAGCACTGGATAGGTCTGGAGTACTTAATGTAGTGGCAGTAAAGATGTTAAAAAGCACAAACAAACATCCAGATTTGATACTAATGGTATTTGTTGTTGGTATGGGATTACTTTCTGCATTTTTGGTAAATGATACTATAGCTTTGGTAGGAGTCCACTGATTGCACATATTTCAAGGCAAGTTGGTATTAGGCCACAAATCTTTCTAATTGCTCTATCTTTTGGAATCACTATAGGAAGTACAATGACCCAATAGGAAATCCTCAAAATCTTTTGATTGCACTTCAAAGTGGCATTCCTCTACCATTTATAACTTTATTAAAATTCTGGGCATTCCAACTATAATTAACCTTTTTGTAACTTTTATCATATTAAAATTCTACTTTAAAAAAGATTTAGTATCGGATTATACCTTACCATCAAATTGTCATAATCGAAAGCACAGCAGCACCAGCAGGAACAGCAAGAGGAGACACAAATCCACAGTCCTGAAGATGAATAACCAAAAGAATCGACATAATTATTTCTCAAGACATAACCGTATTTTGACTCGCAATCAACAAGCAGTGTCACCAGCAGCAGCAGCAGGAGCAGATGATGATGATGATGATGAAAATATAATTGTAAATCCACTTTTAGCAAAAATTTCAATTGTGTTCTTTTATTACTATTGTTGGATTTGTCTTGTCTGAAATAACGCAATTTATTTTTCATTCCTATTAATTTTAGCCTGAGTATTATTCAATGCTAGGCGCTACTACTTTGTATGCCCTCAGTAAAGAACTAGAGAGATATTGGCAAGTGTGGACTATTCTGTCCTTATATTTTTTGTGCAATGTTTGTATTTACCTTGCGCTTTGGCTTCTGGAATTATATCTCAAATATATCATATTTTCCAACTCCTGATACTGATGATATATTCAAAGTAACAGCAATATTGTTATCATATGACATTAAGCTAGGTGTTGAGTAATGTTCCTTTGTTGTTTTTTATAATCATATAATGATAATAATGGACTGCATTCAATGTCAGCATCGAGGGTGGCCATATTAATCAATGGATGATGCTTGCTGCTGCAAGTACCATTGCTGCTAATCTTACAATACTGGGGCCGTAACACTATAATAATTATAGAGACCGCCAAGTCTAAAGGTATCGAAGCTTTTCATTTTTTGAATTCTTTAAAATTGGAGCAATAATAACCATAGTAAATATTACATTTATTGATGTCTTCATAGTTTTGGTATGCCAGATATTATTTATTGTTATAGGCATCTAAGATACTATTATGAGAGCATATATTGCAAATATGGTTGATAATCAAAACGAGGATCGTGTATATGGTATATTCCATACTGCTATGGAATATTCATAGTTTTTAGGAAGTGTATTTATAGTGATTCTTATATGAAATTTCTATTTTTTATATATTTATTTTTCCATTGTGATAGACCTTTGCTCTTT
>CAWISD010000019.1:0-52694 GCA_963838615.1 uncultured Nitrososphaeraceae archaeon | reverse complement strand
GCTATAAAAGCAGGCTCTGAATTAATATGGTTTTGGGTTGCTATAGAACCAAAAGATAAAGAAATCCTTTCAACTAGCGTGTCAAAAGAACGAAAAATATGTTTGTTGTATCAGAACGTTTTCTATCTAGCATTGTAAATGAATATGGCGAACATCCTATTTCTACAGATGGTGGGGGTACATGGTATCCACAAGCATGTAAATTCCTAAAGATAGGTCACCATATTCATTCCACTTATGGAAAAAAGCATTATTGAAAAAACAATGCAATATCTAAAGGATAGGACTAATGAATGTTTTGATGATTATTTTCCTTGCAGAAAAAAGAACAAGTGTAAATTAAGCATGTGAAACAATGGCTAAATCTATTCGTTGACCAACACAATAAAGAAACGATTTCTTAAATTAACAGGGCCCTTTTTGCTTAACTTTAAACACCAAAAATATTCTTATTTATATGTCTAAATTTAATATTTGATAACTTATCAGACAAGTAAAAAAATATACTACCATATATATAAAATATCAATTGAGAAAAGATATCAACTGCATAGCATTTTTCATCAAACATAATAATGCTGAAGCAAAAGAAGTTTCTCTTATTTTAAAAGAAAAACTAATAGAAAAAGGAATCAAGGTTATTGATTATTTGATTAATAAAGATTTTTTTTATGAATGCAATGATAAAAAACAAATCGATTTGGCTATCGCAGTTGGTGGTGATGGGACAACGTTACGAACTTTTAGAACCTTATCCTATGGAATCCCTGTTTTAAGTATCAATGCCGGTGGTACTCGAGGAATACTTTCAGAAGTTTCTAAAGGGTCGGCTATTTCAATTATTCCTTATTTGTTAAATGGTGAATATTTTTTAGATAATAGAATTCAAATATTTGCAAAAATAAACGATAAAACTTTTTATCATGCATTGAATGATTTTGTTTTTATTCGATCGGATCTGACTAAAACACCAACTTTTCACCTCTCTTTAGGTGGTGATACTCTTTTTCAGAAAATGGATGGAATAGTCATTTCAACCCCTACGGGATCTACTGGTCATTCTTTATCAAATGGCGGTCCCATTTTACATGAAAATCTTGAATGTATTTTGGTAACACCTATTGCTTCTGTAAATAGAATGCCCTCCTTTATTATCTCTGGAAAGGAAGAATTAAATTTATATGCTAATTATGACATTAATTTAATTATAGATGGTCAACAAATCGAAGAAATTTGCAAAAACAACAAGATCTCAATTTATAGGTATGAATATGATGCAATTTTTTTAAGATTCAATAAAAATAAATTGAGACAGATGAATAAACTTGGATATTAAAAAATACATTGCAGATTCGAATATTTTTTATATGGGAATTCCTTTTCAATCCGATTATGGTCTAAGATATTACATATCGCCTGATATTTTGGGAGAAATAACCCATATTAAAAAAAATATCGATGGACTTAATTTATTATTGTCTCTAGAAAAAGTAATAGTCATAGAACCATCCATAGATAACATTAAATATATAAATAAAAAGATAAAATCACTCGGGCAATTTGGTTTATCAAAACCTGATTGTTCAATTATTGCTTTAGGTATTCAATTAAATCTTCCTATTATGTCCACAGATTATACTGTTATCAATATGGCAAAATTTCTATTACTTGATACAATTGTTCCAGGCAAGAGCAATTTTGAAATAATCAAAACCAAAAAATTTTGCAGCATCTGCAAAAAATATTTTGATGTTCAACATATGTATTGTAATTATTGTGGAAATAAATTAAAATTTAAAAAACTTTAGAATATAATTATAAATAATTTGGCATAAACAATAAGAATTAGATTCTGATACCCATTAGAATATTTGTTACTATATTATAATATGATATTATATTTTGCTGAGATTGTCACAACCCTTTTTTAGATTTTTTAAAACAAATGAGATTTAATCTTTCAAACCTTACGCAATAAATTTTAAATCGATTTTATCATTAAAGAATTCTAAATTATTTTTTACGTGTTATATCTGGCAATTGAAGATCAATAAAGTTTCTTTGGCGTGCAACCTCATTATTGTATCGCTAACTTATTATTGGAATATTTAGATTAATAGTATGATTAAAATAGAATATAGTTTTCACCATTTTTTGGATTATGAACATGATGACTGTGATGTATTCTTTCAAAATGTATTGTAAATCGCTATGTGAAAAATATATTGCCTGTAAAACGGGTAAAACTTTGAGTTATTACAGTCAAGGATACAAACTTTGTAAAGAGTGTGAGTTATTTTTAGATTATTCTGGAACCAAATGTCTATGTTGTAATTTTATTTTAATAACCAAACCTCATAATTCGCTTTCTAAACACAAGTTACGATTATGCCAATCTTTTAATATGGTATAGATATTTCTACAGTTGAAAAAATACTTATTTTAAGAAAAAAAATAACTTTCTTGTTCCGGAGTAATGTCATCTATTTTAATACTATATGATTGTAATGCTAATTGACTTGTTTGATTTTCTATTTTTTTTGGAACATTATATATTTTATTTTCCAAATTTTTATAATGTTTTGATAAATAAATAATTGATAATAATTGATTTGCAAATGAAAGGGCCATTATTTCAGGTGGATTTCCATCTGCACCAACTAAATTTATAACCCGCCCCTCTGAAAGCAGATAAATCTTTTTTCTATTTATATTGTAGCACTTTAAATTTTTTCTAATTGTAACTGGATGGATGTCCTCTTTGTTCAGATAATTTGTATCTATTTCTATATCAAAATGTCCTGCATTACATAATATTACTCCATTTTTCATTTTTTCTATATGTTCCTGTCTGATTACTCTCACTTGCCCTGTACAAGTTATATATAAATCACCAAAAACAGTTGTTTCGCTTAATAGGTTTTACTTCAAAACCATCCATAAAAGCTTCTAATGCACGAATTGGATCAATTTCTGTAACAATGACCTTGGCTCCAAGACCTTTTAAATTAGATGCAATACCTTTTCCAACCCATCCATAGCCACAAACTATTACTCTCTTCCCAGCCAATAAAATTCCAGTTGTCCTTAAAATACCTTCTATAGAACTTTGACCAGTGCCGTATCTATTATCAAAAAGATATTTTGTATTTGATTGATTTACTGCAATGATGGGATATGTGATTAATTTCTTTTTAGACCATGCTTTGAATCGATTTATACCAGAAGTTGTCTCTTCTGTACCACCTAAAATTTTATATTTTTTTTGTAATAGCCCTCTTATGAAATTCTCCTCCATCATCAATTATGATATTTGGTTTTTTATCAAGTACGATATCCATATTATTATAAAAATCTTGAAGTGTTTCTCCTCTTTTGCCATATACTTTAATTTCTTTTTCGTTTTAATAATGAAACTATGTGTTCTTGAGTAGATAGTGGATTTGCTGAGCATAAGAATAATATTGGCACCTAGGTGTTTTAATCCCATTCACCAATACTGCTGTTTCTTTTGTAATGTGTAAGCAAATCCCTAAACTAAACCCTTCTAATACTTTTTTATTTTCATATTTTTTTATTATTTTATTAATTATGGGCATATTGTATTTTGCCCAAAGAAATTCTTGTTTTCCTTGTTCGATTAAACTTTTATTTTCTCCAAAAAAAATACCTAATAATTTTTTTCCTTATAGTCGCTTAAAATATCTGAATATCTTGCATCCTTATGTGCAATATATTTAACATATTCTCCATATGTCATTTCAAAGCCACAATTATCGCATTTTACAAATGTAAAATCATCTGCATAGAAATGCCTTTTCTTTACAATCAGGACATAGTATTTTCATATTCTTTATTCTTTTATATTGCTTTTAATTGTTTGACTATGGGCTGTCTTATCTTCCTAAAAACTCTAAATCCACATATACATTTTATTTCCGGCAAATATGAAAGTTCTTCTGCAGTTACTAATGTTCCGCAAGACATGCACTCATATGTGACGACGCCTATTACCTCATCGCTCATGTATGATTTTTTATTTATCTCGTATTTAATTTTTATTTTATATTTTTATAATATGTTTTAGATAGTAAACATTAATTATGGATTATATTATATCAATAGCCGTAAAATCGGATTAATATATTTACATTTTGAATTTTGAGAATTGTTAATATTAGGAAGTTTGTATGACCAAAGATAAATTCTTGTATTCTATTTTCATTTTTTTAATTAGATGTTTGATAAATTTATGATTAAAATATTTATTTAATTTCGTTTTATAGTTTTTTAACCTTGAAATTAGTATTTTTAGTTTTATCCTGAACATGCATTACAAGCACAATAACCAAACTCGTCTATTTTTTTTTCACATAAGGGACATTTTTCTTCATAGTTTACTTCCCACATATGTTTTCCATATAATTTAAAATGAGTATCTATTTCTAATGGTACAACTGAAATTAATTCATTCTGAATATTTTCTTTATTTGTTTTATTTTTATTATGTTCCAATTATATTTTATATTATTTAAAGGCAATTAAAAATATTATTATACTATTTGTTTAATTTATGATTTAAAATAAAAATAAAAGTTACGTTAAATATATTATTCTATTGGAAATATCTAATTTTATCAATGTAGATAATAATTTTATAAAAAATATAATCAAACCTAGGAATATCCAATCTCGTAAAGGTGATAATGGTATTGTGCTAATTGTAGGTGGTAGTAGATTATATCATGGTGCACCTCTTCTATCATCAATCGCTGCATTGATAAGTGGAACGGATTTGGTTTATACTGCTATCCCCAAAATTAATTTAATTTCTTCAAGGATGTTCTCTCCTAATCTGATCTTTCTGCCATTACCTGACGATAAATTAACAATGGGTTCATCACGAAAATTATTGTCTTTGATGCCTAAAAAAGTTCATAGTGCAGCTATTGGTATGGGTTTAGGCATTTCTAAAATAAATTCACTTTGTTTTTTAATTAAAAAACTATTAGAAGATAAAACACATTTAATACTGGATGCATCATCATTAATTCCTGATGTTCTCCATGAAATAATAAATACAAAATCCATAGTTACTCCTCATGCCAGGTGAATTTAAAAGATTGTTTGGACAAGATGCTGGACAATCTAAATCTGAACAAATTGATACTGTTATAAAAAAGGCTAGAGAATATGGGATTGTAATTGTTTTAAAAGGATATTGGAATATTGTTTCCGATGGAGAATCAGATTTCAGTTATTGAAAGATACAACTCCATCTATGACTGTTGGTGGTACAGGAGATGTATTATCTGGTTTAATATCTGGATTCTTAACTAAAAATAATTCTTTTGAATCATCAATTTTGGGTTTGTTTTTCAATGGATTGGCTGCTTCCAATTTGTATAATAAATTAGGTTTACATTTGATGGCATCTAACTTATTGGAAGAATTGCCTTTAGTTATGAAAGATTTTGATATGTTAAATTAATTACTTATTACTAACAAATTCTATTTTGTTTGTTGATCTCTAAAATATTGTTTTCTTGATCTTGAACCATAAATCATTAAATTGATTCATCATTGTTGATAAAAAAATTTCATTGGAATGAATTAATGCCGATTTTGTTCCAATGCTGTCCAATATCAATATATTAATAATTATCAAAAATAAAAACATTTGTATTAATTTTAGAAAATTTTTGTTCTATTGCATTAGGAAGAATTTTATTCTCTAATTCACATTTGATATCACAAATTATTCTTACTCTTACGCCATCGATAATGGTTTTTTTAAGTTCATCTTTGGAATATATTAATAATTTATTACCCCATGGATTTATCATGGCATCGATTGATTCTTTGGATTTCCTGATAAGGTCTATTATTTTATTAGTTGTTGAAAATTGATTTAAAACAAAATATTTTTTTTCTTCAATACCTTTACTTCGTAATCCTTCATCATTAATTTGCTGTAATTTAAAAATTATTTTTTTTAATCCTTTAATTTATTTTCATATTTTATTATGATATCTTTAAAAGCTTCTTTTGGTGAAATTGCTCTACACATGAGTGGTTTTTGATAATTTATTAAAACTAATTTTTTGTTCTCAAGTTTTTTCAATATGGAATAAATTTTTGTTCTAGGCAAATTAGAACAATATGCTACCTCAGTAGCAGAAATCATTCCTTTTCCAAGTAAATTATAATATGCTGAAGATTCATATTTTGATAGACCAATTTCCTCTAGCCCACCTAATATCTCATTATTTTCCATTTTTTCTTCAGATATCATTAAATTAAATTTAATAATATGGTAGTAAGAAGGATTGTCAATATTTTTATATTAACAATTAAAAAAAAAGAAACTAATTTATTTTTTGTATTGGTTAGATTAAGGTTAGTCTATTTTTTTTTGTTTTTTAGATAATAACTATTTACCTTGTATTCTTTCAAATAAGTTGAGAATATATAGAAAGAAAGTAAAAAAATGACACTGGCACCACAGGAATTAGAAAATACTGCGAGTAAATATGCTGCTGAAGCAATAAAACTCGATTCTCAAGGTTCTCATTCTGTTGCAATTCTATCCTATCAACGTGCTAGTGAGGCTTTAATAAGATTAGTAGAAATTTATCCTGAATACAAATTAAATAGAGTTTATCTAGAAAGAGCTAGTGCCTATCAAAATCGAATTAAAGCTTTGCAAATGGCAAATGGAATTCTGGATGATGATAATCAAACTCTTAAAGAATTAAACTGGTGTATCTGATAATAAAAATCTCTCAAATAATAAAAATTTAAAATCCAATAGTTAAAACTAATTCTACACTTTCAACCAAAAATCTTAATAAATCTTTATATCTCTATAGATAATAACCATAATCTATCAAATAATAATTCTTATTCATTTGATAAGAATAAAACTTCAGAATTAAATTCAGAATTCGAAAATTTGATTATTAAAGAAAAACCTTTAGTTTCTTGGAATGAAGTTGTAGGATTGGATGATGCAAAACGTGCTATTCGTGAATCTATTGTTTATCCTACTAAACGAGCCGATCTATTTCCACTAGGTTGGCCAAGTGGAATATTGTTGTTTGGTCCACCTGGATGTGGAAAAACTTTGCTAGCAGCAGCAGCAGCAGCAGAAATACATGGATATTTTATCAATATTGATGCTCCATCTATGATGAGTAAATGGTTAGGAGAAGCTGAAAAAAATATCTCAAAATTGTTTACTTTTGCAAGAAAATTACATGAAAAAGAAAAAGTCCCTATTTTGCTTTTCATTGATGAAATAGATTCATTACTAGGTACTAGAAATGGAGAAGTTGGTGGCGAAGTTAGGGTAAAAAATCAATTTTTGACAGAGATGGATGGTATAAACGACAAATCTCGACATTCATTTATTTATGTGATTGGAGCTACAAACAAACCTTGGAGTTTAGAATCTGGATTTTTAAGGCGATTTCAAAAAAGGATTTATGTAACATTGCCTGATATAACATCAAGAAAAGATCTTTTTAAACAATACGTTTCAAAATTGAATAATGATTCTTCATTAAAAATAGATGAGTTAGCCAAATTGTCTGAATCCTATAGTGCAAGTGATATTAAAGATATTTGTCAATCTGTGCAGTTAAAAGTTGTAAATGAACTCTTTGAAAACGGTGATCCTTTAAATGAATCTGAAGTACCTCGAACAATAAATTTATCTGATTTTAAAGACATGATTAAGGTGAGAAAACCAAGTGTTAGTCCTGAGAATGTGAGGGCCTATATGCGCTGGAGCGAGCAATATAAGGCTCTTTAGATTTTATTATGTTCTTCTGTAAATCTTTTAATACCGTCTATAATTATTTTTTCCGATTGATATTTGTTTTCCCAACCGATGACTCTGACAAATTTGTCTTTTTCTAATTCTTTGTAATGTTCAAAAAAATGTTTTATTTTATCTAGAGTATCCTTATCGATTTGGTTAATTTCGTCAAATTTTGAATAGATTGAATCAATTTTTTTGTGAGGTACTGCTATTATTTTGGAATCTTTTCCTTCTTCATCTTCCATTATTAAAACGCCTATAGGTTTTGATCGTACTACTGATAAAGGTGAGTATTGATCATTACTTAAAATAAGAGCGTCAATGGGATCACCATCTTCTTCTTTTGTTTGCGGAATAAATCCATAATTAAATGGATATGTCATAGCAGTATATAATTTTCTGTCTACTAGTAAGATGCCCGAATTTTCGTCAACTTCATATTTAATATTACTGTCTTTTGGTATTTCGATTACTACATAAATATCACTTGGTGGATTCTTGCCAACACCTATATTGTTAAAAAGATTCATGAAGTTTATTATTATGGTTTTAATATAATTCTATGGTTCTTTTAGGTTAGTGACAAGAATTTTATTATTATTAGTTGAATATTAATTAATTTAATGTATATCTTTTTATTTAACTTTATTAAAAATTAATTCCCAAAAATATAAAGATTGGAAAGGCTTGGTTCAACTAATAAGATGAAATTAGGAGAAAAATTTGATATTAAGATAATTGAAAATTATATTAGGGATTATTATCAGGATTTAAAAATAAAAAATGTTGTTAAAGATTTTCTTAATGATTCGTAATAACTTTTCTAGACCAATTGGATATGTTGATGGTCCTCCTACTATGAATGGAGAGCCACACATAGGACATTTAAGAGGACGTATAATCAAGGATTTATGGTATCGAAAAAATTCCATTGAAAAAAAAAGAATTGTTTTCAGGGCAGGATGGGATGCTCAGGGATTACCTGTTGAATTAAATGCAGAAAAAGTTTTAGGATTGACTGGAAGCAAAAGTGAAAATTTAAAAAAAGTAGGAATTGAAAAATTAGTTCAAACCTGCAAGAAAATTATCGCCGAATATAATAGAAAGTGGATTGATGTTGACAATTTACTAGGAATGTCGTTTGATTATGATAACGCTTATTGGACCTATACTGATACATATATTGAAAGAGAATGGCTTTATATCAAAAAAGCATATGAAAGCAATATTTTAAATGAGCGGTTTCGTGTAGTCGCATATTGTCCTTCATGTCAAACATCACTTAGTAATTCCGAAATAAATCAAAGTTACGAACAGGTGGATGATCCTTCATTTTTTTATAAAGTGAAATTAGAAAATGATGATATTTTTTTAATTGTTTGGACAACTATGCCATTTACACTAATTACAGATGAATTGGTTGGAGTACATCCTGATGCATGCTATGTATTGATTGCTGTTAAAAATAACGAAAAATATGAAAAATGGATAGTTTCAGAATATCGATTAAACGACCTTATGTTAGAATTGAAAATAAAAGATTATAAAATAATAAATACTTTATATGGTAAAGAACTGGAAGGAAAATACTATATTCATCCTCTAATTAAGGATATTCCTGGACTTTATGAACTTGCATCTCAAAAGTTAATACATTTTGTAGTCGCAGAAGATTTTGTTGATGTAACAACAGGTAGCGGAATTGTGCATCTATCTCCTGCAAATGGTGAGCAAGATTTTGAAATTGCAATAAGAAGAAATATCCCAATTTTTGTTCCAATTGATGATAAAGTTACTTTTAACGATAAAGCTGGGAAATTTAAAGACCTCTTTGTAAGAGATGCTGATGAAATTATAGTTAATGATATGTATTTAATCGACGCTGTAGTGAAAATAGGTAAAGTTAATCACAAATATCCTACCTGTTGGAGATCCCACCATAAAATAGTATGGTTGGCTAGAAGAGAATATTTTTATATGATTGATAAACTAGGGAATAAATCTATCGATGCTGCTAATAAAATCAACTATTATTATGATCAGCCAAAAAATAGATACGTTGAAATAATTAAAGAAAAAGTTCCATGGTGCATCTCGCGCGAAAGGGTTTGGGGTACCCCTTTGCCTATATGGACTTGTAATACTTGTTCTGGTAAGAAAGGCTTGTTTTCAAGAAAGGAAATAATTGAATCAGCTATAACTCTACCAGATGGAACAAACTTTGAATTGCATAGGCCATGGATTGACAAAATAGAGATAGTTTGTCCATATTGTCAAAATGTTATGAATAGAGAATCATTTGTATTGGATACTTGGCATAATAGTGGTAGTGCTCCATTTGCATCATTAACTGATGAAGAATATAAAGAATTAATTCCTGTTGAATTTTTAACCGAAGGAATTGATCAAACAAGAGGTTGGGCGTATACTTTATTGATGTTAAATGTGATTTTAAATAATTCATCTCATTCTCCATTTAGATCTTTTCTTATTTACAGGGCATGTATTGGATGAAAAAGGAAATAAAATGAGTAAAAGTATTGGTAATGTTATAGACGCATCATTACTATTGAGTGAAAATTCAGTAGATTTGGTTAGATTTTATTTTCTATGGAAAACTTCTCCTATTGAACCACTAAATTTTAGTATTAAAGAAATGCAAAGTAGACCTCACCAGATTATTAGTACTTTATATTATTTACATGTATATTATAAACAAAATAGTGAATATGATAAATTTAATTATGATCCAAATGGTTTACACTCCATCTTTTATGATGGTTATCTGAATACTCCTGATATATGGATTTTGACAAAATTGAGGAAATTGATTAATAATGTTACTAACCTTATTAATATTTGCAAATTCCATGAAGCTGCTAGATCTATAGAGGAATTTGTAATTACTTCATTAAGTCAAACATATGTTCCTTTGATTAGATATGATTTATGGAATGACGAATTAAAAAATCAATCTCGAAGATTCACTATATATACTGTTTTATCTGTATGCCTTAAGAATGTTGATGTTTTGCTCCATCCATTTAGTCCATATACAACAGATTTTTTATATTTATCGTGTTTTAAACAATACAAGACCATTTTAATGGAAGGGTGGTCTAATACAGAAATTCTAAAGGAAATATCTAATAATGAAATTGAATCTGCTTTTGATATTGTCAAAGAGATTGCCTCAATGTCTTTTTCGATTCGAAATAAATCAAAACTGAAAAGAAGATGGCCTTTAGAATCTGCCTATATTTATTGTAATAATACTGATTTTTTAAGGATTAACGGAATAAATGAAATCTTAGTTGATCAATTAAATATACAAAATCTCTTTATCGATGAGTTAAAGTATGAAAATGATATTGAAAAAATTTTGAAACTGTTAGAAAAAAAAGCACCTATTTTACCAATAATTAATATTAATAGAAAAAATGTAGCTAAGAAAGTAAAATCCGATATTGGTATTTTAATAAAAGAATTTTCTAAAATGGATAAAATGCAAATTTTATTGAATATACATAAAAACGGAATCTTTTCTTGTAAATATTCCGATGATAAATCTATCGAATTAAGTGAATCCGATATAGATATAACTTATTTGCCTATTGATAATTATATTTCGTTAGATAAGGAAAATATATTATTGCTACTTAATACTTCGAGAAACGATGAATTGATAATAAAAGGTTTAGTGAGGGATTTATCGCGAAATATACAACAGCTGAGGAAAGAATTAGGTTTTAACCCTACTGAAATTCTTTCCTGCGTATACATATCAAATATACCTAAGGATGAAATTATCAATTTGAAGAAATATTATGATGATATTAAAAACCTTGTACGTGTAAAAGATGTTATTTTTTCTGAAGTAGTTGATTATAAATTTGATTATAAAACAATTAACATAGACGGAAAAGAACTAAAGATTTTTATTCACTAGCGCAATAATCATATATTTCAACTTATTTTTAATGCTCGATTAAAAATTCGTATACTTTATTGTGAAAATCACGAAAAGATTAACCAAATTAAGCCAGGTTTAGTTCACATTTCTTTTCTTCTGCTAAAAAAGTTCTTTATCAAAACAATTGGTCTATCTTTAACATATTACAATATACTAATTTAATGCTCTTCTATTTTTTACATAAAAAGAATAAATATGATGTCCTTCCTAAAAAATGTTCATGCGTGAGAATAGCAAATCCGTCATTTGATTTAGAAATAGGATACCTACTATGAGTTTTGATAAATATTGAAAATGAATCTTAATATGCTATCAATATGCTTTATTATATCTTTGGTTATAAAATACTGAAATATAGATTCTTTATTTGTTAGTTCTGAATCTAACCATAAGGTAGTATAATCAACCCGACCTTGATGTGGGGTAGCTATTTTGAGTTATACGTTTGTATTTAATTTCAAATAGAATAGATTTTGTATTTCAAGCCCAATAATTCTTTCCATTGCTCTACTTAAAAAAGGATCCAAAAAAAATCCTTTATAATCCCTGACAAATTTTGTATTTATTTGTTCTATCTCTAGGACTTATAATAGGAAATAGATGGTTTAAAGCTATAGGTTTATCCTTTGCTGAACAGTACCATTTTTTATATTTAACAAATACATGTTATAGTTGTAAAAATATTAATAAACATTAGTTAAAAAGTCAATTGTTACGATCATTGATGTAGATAAATTATTTTTTAAATATTAGTCAATTGAAAAAAGAGAAGGGCCTTTGTAATGAAAAACAAATGTCATTTGATGATTTTCTAATCAATAGTTTTAAAATTAAATTAGAAGATCTATCTCTAAACCTTTCAAAATATGGAACAGGAAAACCTTTAATTCTTTATACTTCTTTATTGGATGAAGATAGCGAATATGGCGAACAAGAATTAGCTGTTATTAATGAAAGTTATGTAGTTATTCAAGTTATTTCTTTTGGAGGATTCGTACCAATAGCGGTCCAACATCAGAGAGTTTTTACATTTGAAGAATTTTCTTTATGGATTTTCAAAAGAAGTGGTAGTCTATTTCTTCAATGTTTGCAAACATTAGAAGAGGCACTTTTATCTTTCAAAAATTGATATTTTTTCGAGATGATTTAATTATGCTTCTGTTTAGTTATATAATTAATATTATTAAATATTATTCTGATGGTATCTGAATGTGTATAACATGCTTTTTTAAAGAAATTATAAAAGAAATTCTGAATTAATAACTAAAACGATTATTTGGATTTGTAAATAGTATTAATATTATACTTTGAAATATGCTTATATAGTTAAAATAATGTTTTTTATTGTTGTATATAGAGAATGTTGATTAAATATAGATGATGGAGCAATATGGATGTTTATATAGAAAATAGACCTTGGGGAAAATTCGAAAGATATATTGAAAATGAAAAATGTACTGTTAAAACTCTTTATCTAAAGCCAAATTCCCAAACGAGTTTACAATACCATGATAAACGGGATGAATGGTGGAAAGTGCTAAAAGGCTCAATTATAATATATGTCAATGACCATGAATACCGATTAAAAGAAAACGATTCATTTTTTATCAAAAGAGGATTAAAACATCAAATGATAAACTTGGAAAATCCATCAATAATTTTGGAGATTTCCACAGGAGATTTTGATGAATCTGATATAGTGCGATTAAAAGATATTTATAATCGGGTTTAAAGATATATTTTAAAATTAAGTCAAAAAATTTTTTAAAATCTGTTAGTATCTAACAAATATCGAAATACACATAAACCCCTGAATGATTTTTATCAATTATGAGCGCAAGTAAAAAACCACATCTGAATTTGGTGGTTACAGGTCATGTTGATAATGGTAAGTCAACCACAGTTGGACATTTATTGGTTGATTTAGGTGTTATTGATCAAAGAACTATTGATACATTTGCAAAAGAGTCTGAAGCAACAGGCAAAGGTGATACTTTTAAGTATGCGTGGGTATTGGATAGCATAAAGGATGAAAGAGATCGAGGGATTACTATCGATTTGGCATTTCAAAAATTCGAAACCCCAAAATTCTTTTACACATTAATTGATGCTCCTGGACATAGAGACTTTATTAAAAATATGATTACTGGTGCTTCTGAAGCAGATGCAGCTATTTTAGTTGTATCAGTTAAACCTGGAGAAACAGAAGCTGCTACAGAACCAGGAGGTCAAGCTAGAGAACATGCATTCCTTTCTAGAACATTGGGTGTCGGTCAAATTGTTGTTGCATTAAACAAGATGGATGATGCTGGTTATGCTGAATCTAGATTTAATGAAGTTAAAGAAATAGTAGAAAAAATGTTAAAAATGGTCGGATACAATACTTCAAAAGTTAATTTTATTCCTGTTTCTGCATGGAAAGGTGATAATTTAGTAAAAAAATCTCAAAATATGTCTTGGTATAAAGGACCAACTCTTTCTGAAGCATTAGATAGTTTTACCCCTCCTGAAAAACCAATTAACAAACCATTGCGTATACCAATTCAAGACGTATATTCCATTACTGGAGTTGGAACTGTACCAGTAGGTCGTGTTGAAACAGGTACAATAAAATCCAATCAAAAGGTCATTGTTATGCCGGCAAGTGTATCTGGTGAGGTAAAGTCCATAGAAACACATCATACTCAAATGGATTCTGCTGAAGCAGGCGATAACATTGGATTTAACTTAAGAGGTGTAGATAAAAAACTAATCCATAGAGGTGATATAATAGGAAATATTGAAAATCCTCCCAGTGTTGCAAAAGAGTTTGAAGCTCAAATAATTGTAATTCACCATCCAACAGCGATGGCTCCAGGTTATACTCCTGTTTTACATGCACATACTGCACAGGTAGCTGCTACATTGTCGGAATTTGTAGCAAAAATTGATCCAAAAACTGGTGGAATAACTGAAGAAAAACCAAAATTTTTGAAAACAGGAGATGCTGCTATAGTGAAAATAAAACCTGTAAGACCTTTAGCTATTGAAACATTTAAAGAATTTCCTGAAATAGGTAGATTTGCATTAAGAGATATGGGTACAACTATTGCTGCAGGTATAGTTAAAACTATAACTGAGAAATATGACCCAAATAAAAAGTAAGTGTGAAATTAGATGCCTCAGGAAGCTAGAATAAAACTTACAAGTACCAATCTTTTAACTTTGGAGAATGTCTGTTCTGAAATAAAAGATATAGGTGAAAAAAATGGCATAAAACTAAAAGGCCCCCATCCTTTGCCCACAAAAAAAATGCGTGTCGTAACTCGAAAATCTCCTTGTGGACAGGGAACAAATACTTGGGATAAGTTTGAGCTTAGGGTTCATCGCCGTGTAATAGACTTGGGTGCAGATGATAGATCAATAAGACAATTAATGAGATTGAAAATCCCTGAAGATGTTTACATAGAGGTATCTTTAACTCAATAGTATATGTATGTAAGATAAATAATATTTTTTAATAATTTCTTTTATAATCTTTAAATGTTAAGATTAATAGCATTTTTTACAGCATCTTTTATTTCATCTATTACTTTATCTATCTCTTCTGGATTTGATTTTAATCTACCGCCTGCTGCAAATTTATGCCCGCCGCCTTCGAGTAATTGTTTTGCAATTTTGTCACATTGAATTATTTCGTTGTTTCTTCTAATGCTTATTTTGCCTTCCTTGTTGAAAAAAAATGCCACATCCGATCCTGTTTTTTTAAAAACTTCTTCTGAAAAAAGGCTTATTTGTAAATAAGGCGAAGTGGATACCAGGCTTACTTTGATACCGTTCTCCGTTTCAAAATTTTTTATTTTATCAAAAGTTGAATCTTTTGCGATTTCCCTTAACTTTGAAAATTGGTTATAGTCTTTTTGCATTTCTGTATTCCATAAATTACCTTTGGCAATAATACTTGTTAATTTTGAAATCCTTGAATAAAAGTCAGGAAAAGTTTTATAAAATATAATTAACTCAGATAATGGTGGAACTTCTTGATCTTTTGTAAAAAAATCTGTAGTATGGGCTATTTTTGACAATTCTTCTGCAATGGAATTTCCTTTTAAGAATTTTTCATACATGAGTTGGGTAGCACATAGCTTTTCTGTTTTATCCAGTGTAAGTTGAACAGATCCCTTTTCGATCGCTGATTTTATTGCTTTTTCTGACCATGGGTGATGGTCAATCCAGGTAATTGACCACATATTTGATTTTAAAAAAATAAAAATCTCTTCAAAAAGCTCAATCATATCGTCATTCAATCCTAGATCTGAAATTATTATTTGTCCTATTTCCTGTGTTGATATTATTTCGTTGTAGATGATCTCTGAAATTTTCAAAAGGTTCTCCCTACCATAACTTGTAAAAAAAGTTTTAGCTTGTGGAAATCTCATCAAAGCAATTGATGCAGAAAAAATCCCATCAACATCTGATTCATGGGATATAATTATTGTTTTCACTTTTAAATTTTTTTAAATGATATTATTCTTTTTAAAAATAAATATGAAATGAATCTTATCTAAGATCGTGTAAGGTTTCTTCGGTTCTATAGTTTTCAGGATTTAGTCTAAATCCTTTGGATTGTTCAAATGGTATCTCAACTAATTTTAGATAATAATTCTTTTTTCTTTTTTGAAATTGCTTTTCTAACCATATTACAAATTGATGTTCAATCACAATGCCCTCTTCTTTTAGTATCTTTGGGTGAATTTGGGTCAGTTCCAAGATAAATTCTGTCTCTATATAAATATGAAAAAAATCCCATCCCATAACTTTTTTACCATCCGATGAGCATTCACATTTTGATTCATAATGGGCTCCCCATTCAAGCTCTCCAATAAGTTCCATAATTGCATTTCTTTCTTTGGGAAAATCTAGGCAAGAGCCTGAGATTAATACCATTGGACTCTTCTCTGCATATTTTTTATGCATATCCTTATTTCTTATAATGACTATTTAAAATTTCAAGAGTTTAATGTATAAATTGGTAATTATGAAAAAAGTCTTTAAACTTTATTATATATCTTCTTATTAAAAATTTGATACACTAATATTAGTTAATTTTTGACCTTATTTGGGAGAAATTGGAAGTACCTATATCGGAATATGTGACTTATTTTAATTATGAGGGAGAAAATGCAGATTTTCTAGTTAGAGAAATAAAAAAGGGTGTTTTCAAAGTGCTAATTAGAGAATATAGTGATAATCATGATACCGATTTTATTGAAAAAGAATTTTTTGTAAAAAAGGATACTTTAGACATTCTATTCGAAGAATATAATGTTATGAAAAAACCCACTGGTACTGAAAGAATTTTGGAACCCACTCATGAAGTGGATTTGTAAAATTAAATATAAATTAATTAAATCTTTGTAAAAACACATAGTTAAAATAACCATTATTATTATTAAAATTGTCAACGCGACGGTCGTCCAGTTTGGTCTAGGACATCAGATTGCCAATCTGGTAACCCGGGTTCAAATCCCGGCCGTCGCATTAATGTATTAAATATGTTTTAATTAAAGCGTCATGTTGTATTTATCGTCTTTTAATGCTGACCCATCCCTGTTAACTTGAGAAAATGCTAAAGCTGTAAATATGTTATAAACTATAATGAAATATCAAAGGCAAAGAACAAAACCAAAAGATATTACTTATTCTTTATATCTTTACTGTCTCGGACTCTCTTTTAGAATCTCAGCAAAAGCTTTACATAGATTTGTTCATACAAATCATGTATCAATCTGAAAATGGATTCAAAAATACAAATCAAAGTGAATTTCAAGCAAAAGGAAAAATATTGATGTTTATAATAGATTAAACTCAGATAAAGGTCGGCTATTAATATATCTGTTTGTGGGTTGCTATTAGCCTAAGCATAGACAAATCCTACAAATCGATACATCTTTTTAACAAACTATGCTTATTGCAGAACGTTTTATATTCTATTTGATAAATACATAAGGCAAGCACCCCGTTTCATCAGATGGAGCTACATGATATCCGCAGGCCTGCAAGTTTTTGAAACTGAACCGTCATATTCATTTCTCTTTTGAAAAAAGCATTATCGAGAGGACAATGCAGTACATAAAAGATAGAATCGAAAACTTTATGATTACTTTCCTTGTAGAAAAAAGGACAAGTGTAAACTAAAGCATGTTCAACAATGACTTAATCTATTCATTGATCAACATGATGGAGAAATAATATAAGTCAATAGCGCCGCTGACCTGCTTTCTTGCATGATTCGAAAAACAGTTAAAAATACATCACTTTCTAGCCAATCAAATTAAATTATTACTATTTACAACCTGTTATTAATACTAAACCGTTAACAAAAAACGATTTAAAATAATCATGCAACAAAGCACCGCTGACCTACTCAATAATTTTATATATAATATTTATGGAGTATTATATTAAAATATAATAAAGATGATGATGATGATGGACAGTATATTATAATGTTACCTCGGCTTGATTATATTAAACAATCTCGTTTAAAACTGGGAGTAACTCAAAGAAAATTGGCACTACTATGCGGTGTTAGTACCTCGATGATTAATCAAATAGAATCGGGAAGATGTAAACCTAGTTATGAGACTGCTAAACGAATTTTCGAAATATTACTATCCATGGAAAGTAGTGCGTCAATTAAAGCAGGAGATATTTGTAATAAAAATCTGATAACTATACAAAGTGAGGAATCTTTAAGCGTAGCAATCCATAAAATGCGAGACCATAGTATTAGCCAACTACCTGTATTTGACGGCTCACGAAGACTTGTGGGTATATTAACTGAAGACAATCTTGCAAAAATAATAATAGAGCATAGTGATAGAGATATCCATTTGGTAAAAATAGTATCTGTTATGGAGCCACCTCCTCCATTAGTGGATGTTTCAATGCCTGCAAAAGCGCTAGTTTCATTGGTTCGTTTTGCTAAATGTGTTTTAGTAAGTGAAAAGGGAACTGTAGTTGGAATAATAACTTTAACTGATACTTTAAAGATAGTAGAACTTGCTTGAACGTTTTATGATTTATGTTCTTTTGTTTAACTAACAACCATGAATTATTTCTATTAATTTTATACTACTCTTCTAAACAAGTTATACAAAGATACTTTCAGCATTATCTCTTTTACCATGTTTTGGAATTTGATTGAAGATGCATATTCGCCATACATTCTCTTTATAGTTGAAAATGCTGTTTCTACCGCCATCCACCTTTGTCCATATTTTCTTTTCTTCTTCTTCCTTAGAACAGATCTTTTATCTGAGAAATAACTTCTTTATTTCTAATCTTATTGTTATTACATGAGATGATGGAATTCTTTTTAACCTTTATTCCTAGCTGAACCTTTTTCTTTTGCAAAAGATATTTGGATTTCTCATTACTATCATATATACATCATCATTGGCCAACACCGACTCTATCGTGATATTTTTATTTTATAAAACCTGTTCAACCATTTGCTCCATAACCTTTCCATCATGTAGTTTTTCATCAGTAACTTTTAAAGAACCAGGTATTTCTTTGGTTATTATATTTACAGCAACATGTATATTTAGATACCATCTCTTCTTTTTAATCGGCAATTTCTCGTGCATCCAGTGACCTCTGTTTGTTACCTTTATGTCACTACTATCTATTGTAATGATAATTCCATTCTCCCCCTTCTCATCATCTAGTCTATTGCTTGGGATATCTAATTTGTTTACTCTTCTACCTCAAACCTGTGAATAGCATGGATGAACTGGAAGATTCTTTCTTGTGGCTTTTACTCCTTCTGTGTTTGCCTGTAAGGTAGATGAAAGTATACTCTGATGTGACCAATAATAAGGACAAAAAGAATCAGGAAAAAAATATGGTTTGCCTTTCTTATTTTCATTCATTCTTGCAAGATAATCATTCCACATGTCCAGAAAATCATATGAAAAAAGTATCTCTCCTCTTTTTACTAATAATTAATTATAAGAAGGCCAATGCAACAACTTATTGATTCACATCTTTTCTAATCCTATGCAACAATCCGCACATTTTAAACAATCATCGCATAAACTAATTGATACATTTATTGATAAAATATTATTACATAGGATACATTTTTTTTCATTCATTGAATTAGTATATTACCCTTGTTTAATTAATTTTACTTAAACTCTTATCTCAATACAAGAATAATAAATTAATTGCGTTAATCTTAAAATTGAAACAAGTACTGTCTTTTACATTTGTTCATCACGTTGAAATCATATGCCTAAAGTAGTTAATCATTAGAATAAAAGAATTGTAATATTATTGTGGAATTATCTTTCAAATTTTTATATTTTCTTTTGCTGAATATTAATACATTCAGAAATTTAAAAACAAAATGAATCGATTTCCTTTTACCCTTATCAGTTATAAGAATATCAATCTTATTTTTTTACCTTAATATAAAAATGAAATTGTAATGGTAATGATAGTACTGTTTTATCATTATCAATTGTGGTTATCTCTATAATGCCTTGTATATGCCTATATCTAAAAATAGAGGTCCAGTAATAACAATTGTTCCAGAAGGATCAGGAATAATTGCATTAGTCAAAGGATCAAAATTACCTTCTGCCGTTATACTTGAAGAATTGTTGTTTTCAGATGATATTTTAAGATTTCCTGTATGTGAATGAAAAAACTCTGATAATTTAGTTTGGTTATCTTTGCTTATTGTTATTCTATATGTGACATGTTGAATCTTTTCTCCGGAATTCATATCAATCAGTGACATTTTTAGTTCTGAATGGTGACCAGCAACTATGATATTGGGTTCGGTAATAAAATTAATTGAAATATTTCTACCTTTTAAGATTGTTATGTGCTGGAAATGTGGTAATGTCATATGATAAATCTGTGCATTTAAAGAATTGGTGATTATAGAAAAAGTAAAAATAATTAGAAAGGCGGATAAATATAGATTAAAACAAAATGACATTTCTTTATACTTCTCAAACGTGACTTTTTTGCTTTTAAGTATTTATTATTCGACATTTCTAACAATGTATTAATAATACATAAACGGAAAATGAATATGGAAAATAAAATTTTTGCAGATGTTAGTGAGAAGGAAATTACTCGTTCAATTGCTTCTATGTTTTTTGAAACTATACAAGAATATAGTGATTCTGAAGTTATTATATTAGGTGCAGGCCCGGCAGGATTATTTGCAGGTAGAGACCTTGCTAAACAGGGTATTAAAACATTGATTATTGAACAAAATAATTATCTTGGTGGTGGATACTGGGTTGGAGGATATATGATGAATCCTGTAACTGTTAGAGCACCTGCACAAAAAATCTGGGATGAATTGGGTGTATCATATAGAAAGGTTAATGAAAATCTTTATGCAACATGGGGACCCAATGCTTGTTCTAAACTTATTTCATCTGCATGCGATGCTGGGGTGAGGTTTTTACAATTAACAAAATTCGATGATCTTGTATTAAAAAACAAACGAGTTTGTGGAGTGGTAATTAATTGGATGCCTGTTTCTGCATTGCCTAGAAATATTACATGTGTTGACCCCGTGGCTTTTGAAAGTAAAATAGTTATTGATGCGACCGGCCATGATTCGGTTGCTGTTAAACGATTAAGGGAAAGAGGATTGGTAGAATGGAAAGGTATGAATCCGATGTGGGTAGAAGGTGGTGAGGATGCAGTTGTTAATTGTACTGGCGAAGTTTTCCCTGGACTAATTGCTGCTGGAATGTCTGTAACTGAGACTTTTGGATTACCTCGTATGGGACCAACATTCGGATCCATGTTATTATCGGGTAGAAAAGCTGCAGAAATAGCTTTAAATAAATTGCAAAATATGGAAGAATCACCAAAAATTAAAGTAAAATAATCAACTATAGTCTTTTATATTTTTTATTTACTTTTTTAAAAAAACAATATTTTAAATAAATTAAAATACTCTAATTTAATTTCAGATTAAATATTGACAGCCAAAATATTGGATGGGATATTAGTTTCTCAGTCTATTAAAGATAAACTACAAAAAGAAATATCTATGCTAGCTGAAAATAATCTATATCCTTGTCTTGCAACTATACTGATTGGAGATGATCCTCCATCCAAATCTTATATAAATAATAAACAAAAGATAGCTAACTCGATAGGAATAAAAACACTAGATTATCGATTAAATGGAGAAATAGAACAGGAGGAATTATCTGACCTAATACACAAACTAAATAATGACAAGTATGTTCATGGAATACTAATTCAGTTACCTTTGAAAAAACATTTGGATAAATTTTATTTATTAAATCTTATTGATCCTAGAAAGGATGTGGACGGGTTAACATTTTTTAATTCTGGTTTATTGTTTAACAATAAAGCTAGATCTAATACCGTGTACGCCTATGGGTGTGATGGAGTTATTAAATTACTATAATATAGATTTGGATGGAGTCACTGTTACAATTATAAATAGAAGTAATCTTGTGGGAAAACCATTATCTTCTTTGTTATTAGAAAAAAATTCTACAGTTATTGTTTGTCATTCTCATACAAAGAACTTAAATAATCTATTGCAATAGTTCTGATATAATTATTACTGCAGTTGGTGATAGAAATAAATTTAAATTGACAGAAGAATATGGTGAAAGAAAATTCTACAGTTATTGATATAGGAACTTGTAGAGTTGATGGTAAATTATTAGGAGATGTAGACTTTGAAGAAGTTAAAGAAAAAACCGCTTATATAACTCCTGTTCCAGGTGGCGTAGGGCCAATGACTATTACAATGCTTTTAAAAAATACAGTTAAAGCAGCCAAACTATTAAATCCAATTCAATCAATTTGAAAGATAATAAAGAAACTTTAAAAAAAAAATTTCTTTTACAAAGAAAAAACCTTTCTTCTTATGATGTATTTATTAAAAGTTGGTTTGCCCAAGAAAATTTACTAAATTCGATATTTTTTTCAAAAAGCAAACTATTGGCGTATATTATCCTATTTTAAATGAAGTTCAAACTTATAGAATCATCCGATAAGTCTTTATTGGTAAAAAAGAAAGTTTGTCTTCCAAAATTACAAGATGGGGAAATTATTTTTTTTTCAATTACAACATTTAAATGATTTAATTGTAGGTAAATACAATATCCTAGAACCATTAACCAATAAAAATAATATAGTGCAAAGATATCGATACTGTAATTACACCTGGAATAGTTTTTGATAGATGTGGTTATAGAATAGGTTATGGTAAAGGATTATTATGATAAATTTTTGACAACATTTTCAAAACAAAAAATCATTTAATTGGACTTGGATATGATTTTCAGACTAATATCTGATATTTATACGATATGAATCACATGATGTTAAATTAGATGCTTTAATTACAAATAAAGAAATCTTATTGTATTTAAATTTGATTTGTCTTGCAATGTCTGTTCTGTAATGTTGTTGATTATTTCCCCAAGATATTTTTTTAACATTGTATATGATTTCTAATTGCTTGCTTGAATGTATTTCCTAATGAAGTTACCCCGAGACTCGTCCACCATCTAGTTACTATTTTACTAGATATTTAATTTTGTTCCCGCATGAAATACCATTAAATCTTCTTTATCTGTTTTTCCAATCCTTTATATTATATCCTGTTTTAAATTTATCGGGATATCCTTTTGATGCCATTATAACACATACTGAATATTTATTTTCCATTGTATGGGTTTTATAGAATCAATTGATTGATTTTCAACGGAATTATTATTTAAAAGATCTGACTCCATTCTCATCATTAAAGGTTGACATTCGGGATCTCCCATTCTTACATTATATTCTAGAACAAAGGGTTTTCTTGATTTTTCTTCGAGTAACAAACCTGCATAAAGAAACCCTTTGAATGGACTTCCATTTTTTATCATGCCGTTGATTGTTGGCTCAAATATTTTTTTAGAAAATTGATTAATTTCTTCACTCGAGATATTGGATACCGGAGAATAACTTCCCATCCCTCCAGTATTTGGGCCTTTATCGTTATCAAAAATTCTTTTATGATCTTTACATGGCTCTAAAATCATGAATGATTTTCCATCACAAATTGCAATTATTGATACTTCTTCTCCTATAATTTTTTTTTCAATAATTATTTTTTTAGATGATTCTCCAAATATACTTTGTATTTAATAGTAACTCAATTGCTTCAAACGCTTCTTGTTTATTGTCGTAACAAAAACTCCTTTTCCTGATGCTAAACCATCAGCTTTTATAACCATATCATGATCTATTTTATTTATATAGTCTATAGCTTTTGAACTATCATTAAAAGTTTGAAATTCTGCTGTAGGTATAAAATTTTCATTCATAAAATTTTTTGAAAATTTTTTACTTGTTTCAAGAATTGATGCATTTTTTGTAGGTCCAAAAATTGGAATATCCTTCATAATCAAACAAATCAACTATTCCTAATGATAATGGTATTTCAGGACCGACTATTGTAATAACATTTTTTATTTTTGGCAAATTCAACTAATTTTCTAATTTCGGTTGGAGAATTTGGATATTTTCACATGTCCCTCCATTTCCATCTAGCATAATATATTTTCTTTATACTTTTGTTTTTTGAAATTTTCCAACCAACGGCATGTTCTCTTCCACCTGAACCGATAATTAATACATTTTCATAATCAATCATATTATTTTAAAATTCATTAATATCATTATATATTTGAAATTAAAGATTATTAAATATTGTGTTTAATTATATTAGATATTTGTTTAAGAGATTTTTAATATAATTGTCTAATTGGATATCTTTTAGAAATTCAACTCTATATTTATTTTGCTAAATGCAATATATACCGCTCGAATATGATAACATTTTTCTTTTATATAATTATAATAAAAGCCTTTGCAGGAACAAAATTTCTTTTTAAATCTACCAATATATATTACTATTTTATTACTTTTTATTTCCCAAAAATTAGTATTTGAAGGAATAAAGACTATCTTTCTTTATTCTTTTTCATTAATTAATTCATCAATCTTTTCAATTATTTCTTTAGTAATTACTGATTCTTTTGTTTCACCATATATTATTATCATTATATTTGTGTTTTAAATATTTTATTATTATGTAAATTTTTAATCTTGTTTTCTATTTTGACTATATTTTTTTATACTGTTAAAAAAATATTAACTGCTTTATGATATTTCTGATCCAGGCTGTACTTCGTCAAATACTGTTAATAGAATTGGTTATGCCATCTTTTTCTGCAGCAAGTATCATTCCATTAGAAACATTTTCTCCAAATTTTTTAGGCTCTAAATTAGTACATACTACTACATATTTATTAATAAGTCTTTTGCGTGAATAATATTTTGCTATTCCTGACATTATTTCTCTCTCTTCATTTCCTAAATCTATTAATATTTTTAAAATTTTATTATATACCTTTAAATTTTCAACATTTATTATTCTTCCAACCCTTAAATTAATTTTTTTAAAATCTTGCAAACTTATTATATCATGTTTATTTTCCTTTACAAACTTTTCATAAAAAAAACCTATATTCAAATTTAAAAATTTGCGTTTTTAATTATATGTGTAATCTTGCCAACGATATAATTGAGTCATATTATTAATTGATTGAATATCAAATTATTATATTTTAAATGAGCTTTATTATGTCTAATTGATTATCTATTTCAGGTTGGCAAATGATGATTTCAATAAAACATATTAAATTAATTTATCCTATGTTTTCTTATTAAAAATAAATTAAAATAATTTTGACTATTTATTAAATATACCATTTTGGAAATTAATAAATTTATTCGAGTTTTTATTCTATATCATATTTATATTACTTTTTAAATTCTGAATTTATGGTTGATTTAGAACTAATACTTATTATTTTTTTTATCAGTTCTTGTTATCGGTTCTTTCGGGATTTGGGTATATCTGTTTTTTACATTAAAAAAATCTTTTCGATTTTTCACCTTATATTTTAAAATCAAATGAATACGAATTTAAAAAATAATCTTGTTGTTATGTGTAATAATTCCTGCTCGAAATGAGGAAAAATATATTAAAAATTGTATTTTAGTCTCTTAAATCAACAACTATACATAAATATGAAATAATCATAGTAGATGATAATTCTTCTGATAAAACTTTAGAAATTTTGAAATCTTTTAAAAATAATAATAATAATACAAATAATTCAAGCAGGTAAAAAACCTGAAAATTGGGTTGGAAAAAATTGGCCATGTTATATTGGTTATAAAAACTCTAAAGGGAGATTATTTACTTTTTACCGATGCTGATACAATCCATTCTAACCATAGTATTAGTGATTCTTTGTATACTCTTTTAAATCATAATCTTGATGTATTAACCGCTGTTCCAAATCTATTCTATCCTACTTTTATTGTTAAAATGGTTTTGCCTATTCTTTCAATATTTATGTTTTCAAGATATTCTCCTATTCGGGTTAATGATCCAAAAATAAAATTGGGATATTTTTTGGTAGTTTTTTTATTATTTCAAAAACTATATATGAAAAAATAGGAACTCATGAATCTGTTAAATCCGAAATAGTGGAAGATGGTGCTTTAGGTCAAAAGATCAAAGAATGTGGATATAAATTAAAAATGTTTAGGGGAGAAGAATCTTTTAAGTGCCTATTGGGCAAGAGATTTTCATACCTTATGGAATTCATTAAAAAGATTAATAATTCCTATATATTTTACAAATAAAAAAAATTCAATTATTAATGACAATAGGGATTTTTATTTTAATGGTCATACCCTTTTTGATTTTGATCTATTCTCTATTATTTCTATTACTATAATAAAAAATAGGTATTGATGATTTTTCACTTAGTTTTTTTATTGATTTTAGCTCTGTTACTGTCTTGTCTATTTATTTAACTAATTATTATCAACTAAGAAAGGCAAAAACTCATAATGTATTATATTTTTTAGGAACACCTATAGGATGTTTTATTGTATCCATATCTTTTATTTGGTCTATATTATCTTCTTCTGAAAGAAAGGTATTATAAAATGGAGAGATAGAATTTATCATTATGCTAAATAATATTAAAATGTTTTATGTTATTTATCTTATCTTATTTATGCAAAAATTTATAAATGATGGTTTTTTTTGGGATTTGGGGATTAATATTCCAACACTTTTTAGCAAATATACTAGGATATGATGCAAAATTATTGCTTGAAGATGGAACTTTATTTAATGGTATTGGATTTGGATTTCCTAAATCCGTAGCGGGCGAAATTGTTTTCAATACTGGAATGGTAGGATATACCGAAACCTTGACCGATCCCTCATACCGAGGTCAAATTCTTTGTTTTACCTATCCATCAATTGGAAATTATGGTGTTCCATCGGAATACCAATCTAGATGAATATGGTCTTCCAAAATATTTTGAATCGGATAATATTCAAACTTCTGGAGTTATAATTCATGATTTATCTAATGTCGCTAGCCATTGGACATTGTGTTAAAACATTGGATGAATGGTTATATCAACAAAAAGTTCCAGGAATTTATGGAATTGATACTCGAGAACTAACAAAAAAAATTCGAATTGATGGAGTTATGAATGGTAAAATAATAATTAATAATGAATAATGAATTCATCCTCTGATAAAAGTAAAGATCAACAATTTGATTATAATTTGCATAATTTTATGAATGATGTTTCAATTCAGATGCCTAAATTTTATGGAAAAAAATCTGATCCTCTTAGTGGCTTTGATTGATACTGGAACAAAATTTAGTATTATACGAAACTTGATAAGTTTAGGTTTTAGTGTTATCCGGATTCCATGGAATTTCACATTTCATCAAATATATGTACTTATAAACCTTAGTGGAATTGTTATAAGCAATGGACCTGGCGATCCTATTATTTGTAAGGATACAATAACTACTGCATCTGAAATAATTGAAACTTCTATTCCCACTTTAGGAATATGTTTAGGTCATCAAATATTAGCTTTAGCTGGCGGGGCAAAAACACAAAAATTAAAATTTGGTCATAGGGGTCAAAATAAAACTTGCATTGATTTAGAATCAAATCATTCTTTTATAACAAGTCAAAATCATGGATATGGTGTTGAACTGGAAAGTCTTGAATAATACTGAATTTGAACTTTGGTTTCAGAATATTGATGATAAAACTGTTGAAGGAATCAAGCATAAAAAAAAACCAATTATTGCAGTTCAATTTCATCCTGAAGCATCACCTGGGCCATTTGATTGTTTGTTTATTTTTAAAAAATTTAAGGATCTTATTATAAATAACGGCAATAAAAATAATTGAAAAAGGAATGATTGTAAATCACGTGTTGGATTATTTTCATACGAATAATATTTATGATGATGTGTAATGCCAAGGAATAAAAATATAAAAAAAGTTATAGTATTGGGTAGTGGAGCTATAAAAATCGGAGAAGCAGGCGAAAGCTAGATCAAAGAATTTAATCTAGCCGCTAATTTGACTACTCTGGTTCTCAATGCTTAAAAGCTCTCAAAGAAGAAAATATTTCAAGTGTCCTAATCAATCCTAATATCGCTACTATACAGACTGATAAAAAATTTGCCGATAAGGTTTATCTGCTACCTATAAATAGGACGTTTTGTAGAAAAAATAATCGAATTGGAGCGACCTGATTCTATAATGCTCAGTTTCGGAGGTCAAACTGCACTTAATTGCGGAGTTGATTTATTTGAAAATGAAGTATTAAAAAAATATGGAATAAATGTTCTAAATACTTCTATTGAAGGTATAAAAATAACCGAAGATAGACAAAAGTTTAAAGAAGCAATGATAAATAGTAACGTTCCTGTATTAAATAGTGCCCCTGCATATTCGTATGAAGAGGCTCTTAAAATATCAAAAGAAATAGGATTTCCTGTCATTATTCGGGTTGCTTATACCTTAGGTGGCAGAGGTGGAGGGGTAGCTTATAATGAATATGATTTATATGAAATTGTGCAAAGAGGTCTTTCTCTTAAGTATGGTTAAACAAGTGCTTATTGAAAAATATGTGGGTGAATGGAAGCAAATTGAATATGAAGTAATGAGAGATTTTGAAGGAAATGGTGTTATTGTTTGTAATATGGAAAATGTTTTGGGAATGAAAGTTCATACAGGTGATAATATAGTTGTAGCTCCATCGCAAACTCTAAACAATTATGAATATCATATGCTAAGGGATGCTGCTTTAAGAGCAACTTCTTATTGTGGAATAGTTGGAGAATGCAATATTCAATTTGGTTTAAATCCATTGTCTGATGAATATTGTGCAATTGAAATAAATGCTAGATTATCTAGATCATCTGCACTAGCAAGTAAAGCAACAGGTTATCCGTTAGTCTATATGGCTGCTAAAATTGGTCTTGGATACTCTCTGCCGGAACTTGTCAATAAAATTACAAAAGTTACCTCTGCATGTTTTGAACCTCCTTGGATTATATGGTTGTTAAAATGCCTAGATGGGATTTTGGAAAATTCGAATTGGTAAAAAGAAGACTTGGAAGTACTATGAAATCTGTTGGAGAAGTTATGGCCATAGGGAAAAACTTTGAAGAAGTTATTCAAAAAGCAATTAGAATGTGTGAAATAGGTAAAGATGGATTGGTTGCAAATATTAATAGAAGATAATTTGGAAATGGAGAAAAATGGCAAATTTATTCCATTGATTCCTCGAATACTCGAAAAAATTGAATATTCTTTAATTCATCCTGATGACGAAATTATTTTCAATATTGTAAAAGCCATGAAAATTGGTTTAAGTATAGATAGAATAAATAAATTATCCTCTATTGATCCATGGTTTTTGGTAAAGATAAAAAACATAGTAGATGAAGAAATTAAACTAAGAAAATCAAATTTTGATATATCTTTAATTTCAGAAGCAAAAAAATTGGGTTTTTCTGATAAACAAATAGGTCGATGTTTTAATTTGGAAGAACATCAAGTAAGAAATCTTAGAAAAAAATTTGGAATCGCTCCGGTAATAAAACAAATTGATACTTTGGCTGGTGAATGGCCTGCAAAAACAAATTATTTGTATCTTACATATGGTGGTGAATATGATGATATTTCTTATCCTAATAATAGTAATATTAACAGTAATATCAATGATAAAGAGAAAAGTATTATTGTATTAGGCGCAGGACCATATCGAATAGGCAGTAGTGTTGAATTTGATTGGGGCACAGTAAACATGGTATATGGTTTAAGAGAAAATGGTGATAAAAAATATTTGCGTTATTAATTGTAATCCTGAAACTGTTTCTACTGATTTTGATGTGCCTGATAGACTGTATTTTGAAGAATTAACTATGGAAAGAGTATTGGATATATGTGAAAAAGAACAAGCATCTGGTCTAGTCGCATGCGTAGGTGGACAGAGTGCAAATAATCTCATTTCTAAATTAAGTAAATATAATATAAGGATATTGGGAACTTCAAGTCTTGATGTGGATAAAGCTGAAGATCGTTCCAAATTCAGTAGTCTTTTAGATTCACTTTTGATAAAACAACCCCCTTGGAAAACTTTTACTGATTTAAAAAAAGCTAAGGACTTTGCTTCTAGTGTGGGATATCCTATGCTTGTTAGACCTTCTTATGTTCTTAGTGGTGCCGCAATGAAGGTTGTTTGGAATGAAGATCAAATGGAGCAATTTATTAAAGAAGCATCTAATGTAAGCCCTGACTATCCAATTGTTATAAGTAAATTTTTAGAAAATGCTTCAGAAGTAGAAGTAGATGCAGTTGGAAGTGCTGATAAAATTGTAATTGGTTCAATTATAGAGCATATTGATAATGCAGGGATTCATTCAGGTGATGCAATGATGTGTATTCCTCCTTGGAGATTAAATAGAAATACTAATTGATACCATTATGGATTATTCAATTAAAATCGGTAAATCTCTTAATGTTAAAGGTCCATTTAATATCCAATATTTAGTTAAAGATGATGAAGTTTTTGTGATTGAAGCCAATATTCGTGCTTCCCGCTCTATGCCTTTTGTATCAAAGTTTTTTGGAATAAATCTTATTGAACTATCCGCAAAATCCATTTTAGGTATTAAATTACCATTTATAGAAAATGATCATTGGCTTAAAAAATCTGGATTTGGAATTAAGGTTCCACAGTTTTCTTTTATGCAACTTGAAGGTGCTGATATTGTATTGGGTGTGGAAATGCAGTCTACCGGTGAAGTTGCTTGTTTTGGGGATACATTTTATGATGCACTATCCAAAGCATATATTGCTGCGGGGTATTCATTACCTTTATCTGGTTCTGCGCTCGTGACTGTTGGTGGTATCAAAAATAAGGAAAAGATTCTTGCCGCTGGTTTCAATGATTTCCTACGATGAACTTTAGAATTCTTGCAACTGAACATACCGCAGAATTTTTTGAAAAATCGGGAATTAAAAATGTGGATTTAGTTTATAAAATCAGTGAGCCTGACCGACATCCTAATATTTTAGATCTATTAACCAACCGCAAAATCGATTTTATAATTAATATTCCTTCTACCTCTACTATTGAAAAATATGTAGGAATGCTATACGATGAATATCTTATACGCAGAAAGGCCGTTGAAATGGGTATTCCTGTTTTAACAACAGTCGAAAGTGCTATTTCATTTGTTAAAACATTAGAATGGATACAAAGTAACTCGCCTACAACTAATCCTATAGATAATTAATTAAACTATTTATTTATTTTTTATATGTAATATTTTATTTAATTCATTCTCTGATCCAATGATTGCTCCATCTAGGGAGATAACAAATACTTGTTCTATTTCCCATTTTTTTTTGGTTATTAAATTGTTTAATAATGGAAGTTTATTTTTTTTGCTATTTATTTTTTTTCCTTGTGTATAATTTTCATAGTAATTTGAGTATTGATTGAAATGTGGGATGATTATAAATTCGATTTTTCTTTCATGATTTCCAATTTCCTTCTTCTTTAAAATAATTCTAATCCATACCTTTTGACCATTTAGGATGCTTCCTTCTTTTATTAAAATTGGATGGAGATGTCCAGTTATTATTTTATCTATATTTTTTCCAATTGTTGGTAAAGCATGTCCATGAGTTAATAATGTATTATTGATCTCCATACCTTTTATTGACATTAGATTAATATCATTTGATACTAAGATGAATTATATTTCCATCATGATTACCTGGAATTAAATATATATTACATAATTTAGATAAAGAATTTAAAAAATAGGGAACGTTATTCCATTCCGATCTGGTTATTATTGCAATAGATGATTTTAGATCCCCTAAAATAATCAAGTTTTTTATTTGTGTTTTATATATTATGCTTGATAAAAGTTCTAATATTTCTTCTACATTATTTTTTGGATCGATAAAAACTCCTTTTCTGTTTATTTCATCTTCAAAACCAATATGAATATCTGTTATTATCAAGTATTTTTCCTCGTTTGAATTTTCTAATATTAAAATTGGATATGGATAAAATGGAATAAAATTGCTCATTTTACTTTATTATTATAGTACTAATGGAGAAGTTTAAATTCTTAATAATGTTATTATCTTATTTCAAAGCATCAGATGCTTCACTTATATATACCTATAACGTAATTAAAGTGATATTTTTTTGACACAAAACAGTTTTCCCATGAAACAATGGCATTTAGAACACGTTGAAAAAACTATTAAGAAATTTGTAATCGGACTTTCGGAAACAGCTAGTATTTGGGAAAAAAGACAACATAAAAAATATGGTACAATTGCAAATTGTTGCAAACAGGTTGATTATGATTTAAAACACGGTGTAACTATAGAAGAAGTATTTCTGGTATTACAAAAAATCAAATCTGATGAAACTTTTGCTCCTGTTTTACAAAATGAAAATTCAAGTCACAGATTTGGTGATATTGAAAAATATGTATATGCTTTAAAAGATTTGAAAACGGGATAACTAATTTTAAAAATAGTTTTGGTTTATCTTAAATGTGTTAAATAAGTATTTTAAAATATCTTTTATAATTGTTCGATTTGTTTCATAAGATATCTATGATAATTTAATCTTTATTCTCTTTTACATGCGATTGCAAATATTATCTTTATTCTAATTTTATATTGTGAATAAAACTATGCTTTTTTTATAATGATATTACAATTGATGGTGCAATATTAAATTCTCTTTTGAGTTAGATTTGTATTTTTTTTATGTGTGATAATAATGATCTGTTAAATTGAAAAAAATCGTTTCAATTACAATAACCAATAAAATATTATATATCAATATTTATTTAAATCATATAAATTCATTTTATTTTATTTGGATATAGTAAATTTATCTGATTCTGCAAATAGGGTATAATTTGATATTTGAAAACTTTGAATTTTATCTGTTACTGGTATTGAAAAGGATGCTGTAGATAAAGGTGGAATAGTATAAGGCTCGGTTTGTGCCTTCCATACTCCTGCTAATTCATTATTTTTGTTATTTGTAATGGCAGTAACTGTGGTATAATTAGAATATTTATGTCCTGTATTTTGAATCTCTCCATTGATAAAGTAAAAACCATTTATATCTAAATGGGAATAATTGGAAACTATTACAAGCTTTTTATCTTTATATTTTGTAATATTATATTTGATATCTATGGTGTAATCTTTTATGCTATCATATATTTTTTTATCATAGATTAATATATCAAACGGTGTTATGTCTTTAGGATTTAAAGTTGTTATTTCTGATTCTTTGCTAAAATTGCCAATTGAATTATGAGCATAGTCAATAAAGTTCACAGTGATAATTATGTGATTTACCGTTTTATTTCCTATATTTTGGACTATTCCTAAGATATGCTTGTAATTGTACTGGTCTTGAGTTAAATTTACTTTTGCTATTTTTAAAATATTATTAGTATAGCCTAGAGCAGGCTGTTGATTATCTAACAAAAATAATAATAAAGATAAAGATGATATAATAATTAGAAAAAATATAAAATTAGTTTTGTTAATTGAATATTGTTGCACACCTGGTATTTTCATAATGTATTAAGCAACTACCTTTTATTATATTTACTATAGAAAAAAGACATTGTTACGATTTTATCGAATGAAAAATTTTTAAATTCATTGAATTAAAGTTTTATTTGTGAAGATAACCGAAGGATCATTTGTTTTATATTTTCATAATAGTGAAAAAAAATGGTTAATAAAAGTTGAAAAAGATAAAAAACTACATACTCATCTAGGTATAATTGATGTTGGTTCTACTATTGATCTAGAATTTGGCTCTTTTGTCATTACTAACAAGGACAAAAAAATTTACCTTCTTCCACCCAGTGTTTATGATTTTGTAATGAAATCTCAAAGGACAACTCAAATTGTTTATCCCAAGGATTATGGATATATTGCTGCTAGAACTGGATTAAAAAATGGCTTTAAAGTATTGGAAATCGGAACCGGAAGTGCAGCACTGGCTACTTTTATGGCAAGCATTGTAATGCCTAAAGGTCATATTTATACATTTGATATAAATGATGAATTTATGTCGATAGCAAAAAAGAATTTAGAAAAATCTGGGATGAGCGAGTATGTTACTATGTCTCATTACGATCCAAAAAAAATATCTGAAATTGATGATATTGATTTAGTAATTATAGACCTTGGTGATCCATGGGTTTATCTTGATATTGTTCATCCGTGTATGAAAAGTGGTTCTTCGGTTGTCTGTATTTGTCCTACAATGAATCAGCTTGAAAAATTAGCCACACAGTTTTTTATAAGTGGTTTTATTGATAGCAGAGTATATTGAAACCTTTTTAAGGAGAATTGAAGCCAGAGAAGGAAAAACAAGACCTAATATGAGGATGATTGGACATACTACTTACCTTGGATTTGCAAGAAAAGTTTTAAGATATTGATTTTTTAAATTATTGTAAATTGAAAAATCAATTATAATATATATTTATATTAAACTAATTGTTATAATATCTTCGAATAAACAATATACAACGTAAAAATGGATAAGGCCTACTATTATATTATTCGTCAATAAATCATCCATACCTGTTGGAAGAGGATAAGTTTTATTATTATTAGTCGGTTAATACTGTTTAAAAAAGAAAAATATTATTATTATTATTATTTTTGGTTAATGTCATTCTTTTATTTAGTTTTATTTTAAAACTATACATATATACATAATTGTATTGGAAATTATTTCTTTCCCTAGGTAAATACGAGGTAAACTATGTCAGTGATTGTAGATTTGTTAATTCTTCTAATATTTTTTTTGATTGGTTGTTGTCAATCGTTTCTAATTCTTTCATTGCCATTTGGGAGTAGTTTAAATAGGTATTCTCCATTATTTCAACAAATTTATTATCCTCATCATTTTGTTTTACTAAAATATTGAACAGTCTCTCTTCGTTATTATAATCAATTAAATCGTCATGTATTTGGTAAGCAATTCCTAATAATTTACCATAGTTAGCAAGCGCATTGATTTGTTGCTCGTTTCCTTTACCTAGTATTGCACCTATTTTTGCTGATGCCTCAAATAATGAAGCTGTTTTGTTTTCAATGACTTTGATGTAATCATTTTGAGAAATATTGTGATTTTTAACTAATCTTATTTCTAGCATTTCTCCTTCACTCATTTTTATTGCCGCATTAGAGAGTTCTTGAGTTACTAGGTTGTTGTTGATTTTGGCTCCAATGTTTAAAATTATTCCTAAAATAAAATCAGCTGTTAATATACTTGCATTGTATCCATATTTTATATAGAATGAGGGCATACCTCTTCTTATATTGTCTGAATCAATAATGTCATCATGAATTGTTGATTCGGTATGTAATAGTTCTATGGCTGTTGAGACTGTAAATATATTATCTTGAGCTCTTGAATTAAGCGAATTTAAATTTCCATTATTTAGACTTTCTGCACAAAGAGTCAAGATAAAAGGTCTTATTCTTTTTCCACCATCACAGGCATATTTTAAAGGCAAATAGAATTCTGACCATGAATACAATTCTAATTCTCTTTTTAATGAATCATCAATTTTGTTAATGTAATTAATAAACTTTTTAACAAATGGATTTAATTGAAAATCTCTCTTATTCAATTATTCTTCCTAGCCGACTTATTTAAAATCTGCATATCTTATTAATGCTTGTTTTAATAAAATATTTCAAAAATAATGCAATGAAAAAATATTAATTTATGCTTTATTGATTTGCAGACTTTTATTTGATCATGGAATATTGGCTAAAATTAATTTTAACTTTTAAAAAGCTAATGCTAGTTGATTACATTCTATCAAATAGCTGGAATAATTCATAGTTATTTTTAAAGGAGTAAAAAAATCATTTAAAAAATTTATTAAATACATTCTGTCGATAATTTATATTATTTAAGCCTGATTACTATTAACATTTCGGACTAAAAACAGGTGCAATTAATTTTATTGATTTTACCTGCTACCAAAATTTTATTTGATATTTTTAGAGAATTGGATATAAAATAAATAGTTATGATCTTGACATAACTGTTTTCAGATGAGCCACAAAATATATTTTATTTTTTATAAAAGTAAATAGATTTTTTCTATTTGTCTTTTTGATCAATCTTCAAATATTGAAGTTGTTTTATGTTTTTTCGATTTGTGTTTTTTTGATTTTACATCCTTTGTTTTTACATCTGGTGATTTTACATCCGGTGATTTTACATCCGATGTAGACGGTGCGGTGTTATCGGATGATAAAGACGGTGTGGTGCTATCGGATGATAAAGACGGTGTGGTGCTATCGGATGATAAAGACGGTGTGGTGCTATCGGATGATAAAGACGGTGTGGTGCTATCGGATGATAAAGACGGTGTGGTGCTATCGGATGATAAAGACGGTGTGGTGTTATCGGATGATAAAGATGGTGTGGTGTTATCGGATGCTGATGTATCGTCTATTGTTGGTGCATTTTTATCGGGTTTCACAGTTTCTTTTAGAGGAGTATTGCTTATCTTATTGGAATAAATTTTATTATTTTGAGAAATTGAATCTGAACTAATACCAACTCGTGCATTATCGATAGTGTTATTATAAATTGTGTTGCCGTTTGAGCCCGCTTTCAAAGTAATTGCTGCTGTATGTGTATTAGAAATTACGTTATTGTACACTTGATCGTTATGTGAGTTGGTTAGTTCTATAGGTATATTCTGATTGTTTATTATATTATTTCTGGCTATGGAGTTGCTGGTATTTCTACTAAAAGAAATTCCAGCGCCATTGTTATCATGTACTTTATTACTATCAAACAATATATTGTAACAATTCAGGGAACAAATTATAGCTGTGCCATTATTATTATATACTGTATTGTTTCTAATTATCATATCATGAGTGCCAGTATGCGGATCGATGCCATAATGACCGCTGTCATGTATTACATTATTTTCAACAAGCATGTTACCTACACCAACTGAATAAAATCCAAAATACAGATGATCAATGTTGTTATTTCTAACTACGCTCCCATCTCCACCATTAAAGTGAATCCCTTCTGCCTTTTTACCCCATCCAGCTTCATACCCTAAATAACCAAGGTAAGAATTGGTAATGTTTGTAGTTCCAGTTGCATGAGGTTCTATCATTATATACGGCCTAGGAGCTCCGTGATGGGTTAACGTATCTTTCACCTGAATGGAACAGCTATGGCCACAGGCTCTGGTAAGATGGACTACCTGTTTCCCTTGAACCATAACTCATTGCATAATTATTTGTTTGTGGATTCCAGGAAGTTATTTTAACTGAATCAATTTTTAAACTGCCCTTTACATGAATACCATATGAAAGAGTTTTTTCATCTGCATTAATTTTTAACCATGTTGTGTCAGTCGGATCTATAGTTAATTTTGCTCCGGGATTTATTGTTACATTTGCATTCAAAATCCATACTCCTTGTGGCTGTTTATCTAAAATGCCATAGTTGTTTATCTGATTAGATATATCGGTCAAGGTTGTAGATTTACATGAAACTATGATTAGTCTTTGTAAACTATTATATTTTATACAACTGTTATGTGGTGTAAAAGTAGTAGAGGTTGTAGTTTGTTGCTGTGCTATTACCGGAGTAAAATCAATCTGTCCTAATATGATTAAAAAGGATATGGATAAAAATACCAGGATAAAAATGCGAAAGAGCGCAATCATTACTAGATTTATCGTAGGTAAATAATATTAAATACCTTTGGAAAAATTGTTATGTTTTATAAAAATTAATAATAAATACATAAGATGTTTTGTAGTAGGACTCTGAATTAGTTAAGAATCTATCCGAAAATTATCTTTCTATGGATGATATACAACATGAGAATCGAATAGTCCAACATACTATCTTGTAGATAGTTTCCTGAAATAGTTATACTAGGAGTGCGTCATTTCTACTATCCCTCTTCTTGGAGGGTGGTTTTTTCTATGTTGTTGTTGTTCTTTTCTCTTGATTTGTTTTCCTTTTATTCTTATCTGGGTTTATAAAGCATGTCCCCACCTTATGATTTTCTGTTTAAGATTCTGGAATTGTACGCTTTATCAAGGCAAAGACGGTGTCTTCTTTTTTAAGATAATATTCCTTTCATTAAAGAATATGCTGAACGGTTGAAAACTGTAGTATTAAAACATCGTTTACCATTTTTATATCTCGGGTCCTACAGACGAAGTAAAAAATGTTGATGGACATCTTCCTTTCAGTTAAAATATGCTTTTTTGTGCTTTATTTGCTTCTGTCAGTTGGATTATTTCCGGTCATTGTCCCTAAATACGATTTCGTATATATAAAATCAAATGATTAACTGTCCTTTGCTTGATACCATTTATACAATAGATCTTTAGGAACCTGATTCATATTTCCATGATGTATTCTTAATCAACCATTATTAAAATCTCTTGACAGTAGATCCCAAATCATATTCATTTTGTACTATCTTTCATTGACATCTTGTTCTTAATGTACAGAATAACAACAAATGAATCTTCTAAATCAATATAACTGCTGAGATTGTATCTTTTATCTCTGTTGTTATGGCATTTATTTTGAAAATAATATATCTACGAGTATTGTAGATGCATAGAAATTACTTTATATTTTTTCTGAATATCGTTCCCTACTATTAGGCCAGTACATATCTAAACTAGATATTTGATGAGTTAATCCAATTATTCACATTTATCATATTTGATATAATTTTTGCATAAATTTATTATTTTGTTATTCTGATATCATTATGCAAATTGTAAAATTGATAACTAATAATAATAAAAAATACTGATACTTTAAAACTCTATTCTAAAAGTAACCTTGTGAAAAAATATTTTTACATAATTAATTTCATTTCAAATATTAAGATTTACTGGATAAATATAGTATGGCGTTGCTGATATAGCAAAATATTATTATAGATTATAGAAAAAAATGGAGACATAAAGGGTTATTGGATTGAATTGATCAAAAACTGCTTGTAGAATATTCTCCATTGCTAAAGAATATAGTTTTAAAGGTCAAAAAAAAACAAGTACTGGTAGTCCTCTCTTGGAATAACACCATTTATTGTCAGAATGGCAGACAGTTTATCTACCTATTGTTCCTTATAGAAAAGTAATTTATTTTATTCTCTATTTATTAAGAACATTATTCCAATTTAAAATTCTTCCCAAATAATACTTATCACTCTCTACCTCTCACCTTATTTTTCATCAATCTAATATATTACATTTATTCAAATATATATATCATAATATTTAAAATCTATTATTACCTTATCCTTATAAATTACACATGGCAATCCATCGATAGCATATCTATAAAGTCTCCTTTAGAGCCGATAACCGGTCATAATCCTACAGATAGAAGCAAACTGGCACAAAAAGACATATTTTAACAGATAAAAAAGGAATCCCTATATCTGTAGTTATTTCTTCAGCCATTACACATGATATCAAACTAGTAATAATGTAGTTGATAATATAGTTATCAAACGACCACTTGCACATGTAAACTAAAACAAGAGGAAGAAAAGAAAACTTCAACATCTATGTTTAATAGGCAAATTCTTTCTTAATATAAATGGTCCAAGTGTTCCTTGAATTACTAAAAAATGGGTAAAGGATAGAGTGCTTTAATAAATCAATAATATAATATTCTAACTTGATCAAAAACACCTTAATACAAATTGCAGATTCGAATCGCATCCTATTTTAACTAAAATTCTTAATAGATGCACCACTACTATGTGGTATATTCAGTTTCCATCCAAAGAACTCTTAATATGACTTTTCAGCCTAGACATACTTTTATCAATTATATATATCGAAATTAATTAAACATAAAACACACTATTGATATAATTTTTATAAAAGATGCATTAATTTATTTTATTTCATACCTTATAAATCAAAAATAATATATAAAAAGGGAAAAAGAATTATATTGTTTATCTGACTTTTCAATGAAAATAACTACAATACATAAATAAATATAATTTATTTAACGATTTATGAGAGAAAATAATATTGGTTTAAGTTCGAGCTTTTTTCTTTATACAGATGTTGTTAATTCATCCGATATTAGAATTCCGGAAGAAATCCAAGTTTGTAAAATTATGAATCTTCAAAGGTGGACGTTGAAATTTTTGATAAACCAAGAGAGTGTAGATGAAGTTACTAAAATAAAGAAATACTTTAATTCAACTGGTGACGGAATGTTTGTGGTTTTTAGTGACCGAGAGTTGTTTGAACCGATTAATTTGGCGATTTATTTGCATAAAACAATAGATAAATATAATAAAGATAAATCAAGTGAAAATAGTATCGCTCTAAGAATTGGTATAAGTTCTGGCTCACATCCTACTTTTTTTGATATGACTCATGGTAAAATAGCACCATGGGGATATAATTCTATTTTAGCTCGGCGAATTATGGATTTATGCAATCCGAATCAAATTCTTTTATCTAAAAGTGTAAGAGATACGTTATTAGAAAAGGTTCTTCCATCAGAGAATATAAGATTATATGATTATATCTATAAAAAAGATATATTTCCAATAAAGCATGATAAACAAGGCGAATTAGTGTATTCTTTTTTTGGTACAATTAATAATATTCGAATAGGGAATAATGATAAACCATTATCAAGAAATAATGACATTATTGAATTTGATTTAGATGAAGATGCAAAAAAGCCTATAAAAGATTTTTTCTTATCTAAGGTGCAAGATTACAAAGAAATCTTTTCAAAAATTTTTGAACCTCTGGGAATAGATTTAAGGGAAGAAGATGAAATACTTTTTTTCAAATATTTGTTTGAATATTCTGGAAACTATTATACTGGATCTAGTCTATTTCTTCCCAGTTCATTTGAAAAGAGAAGAAAAGCGTTTTTGGATTCTCAATGGGAAATGTTTGTAAAGTTTAAAAAAGAATGTGAAAGAAGAAATCAGGAAATACCAAAGTTAGGAACTCGATATTTAATTCTGACTAGAGAATTATTGATTTCAGATGTGGGTAGAAGTAGAGATCATTATGATCTTGTCAGAAGTTTTATATTAAGACATCAGCAAATGAAAGTTGAGTTATATAGGATAGAACCTACTGATGCTGAAAGTGCAAAAAAACAAACATTTCCTCCTCATTTATTAAATTCTAGGGATGGGGGACTTTGGCATGATAAATATGCAATTCAATTTGAGGAAATGAATAAATCCTTTTATTTACCTGAACATGATGTTGATGATAATCGTAGAATAGTTTTCTGTCCAAAGGATTCTGATATGTTTAAAGTAATTAAACAATTCATGGATAATCTAAATAAATTAAAGGAAGATGGCAAGGCAGAGAAAATCGATTTAGAATTTCTAGAAAAATATAAATATACAAGTTAAAATAAAATTATTTTAAATACCAAATTTAAATAAGGAAAATATATCTTCATTAATATGCCCAGTTACTTGATTTATTATTCTATCATAAGCTTGGATAATTATTTTAGTTTACTAAATAAGATATTCTTTAGAATTATTTAAATTTATTAATAGTAATGGTTATTTCATTTTCTAACATGGAAAATTTAAATCATTAAATAGCAATTGTTGAAACCGTTTCCATTTTTCCTGGCTCATCAAAAAAATGAGAAGCCTTTGGTATTAGTATTATACCAAATAGCATAATTAAAAAAACAATTATTTTTAATCCAACATTTTGATATTTTTATACCTAGCGGATTACATTATCACCCTGTATATTCCTTGATACTTGCCAAAACATCTTTTGAAAAGATATACAGGGTTGAAGAAGATGTAAATACAAAGGAAAGGATGTTATTTGTTCTCAATGTAGTTTATCAAGGCAAAATATCTGCTCAGGTAGCCAAAAATCTTCATAGAAATAGAACATGGACCTGTGTATGACTAAAAAGATATCAGAAAGAAGGATTCATGTATCTTTGGAGCAATAAGCATAGAGGGAAAACAACTATCCAGACAGTAAGATATATTTGATGGAGATACATTTCTTGATTATCTAAAGAAAATACATACCAATCCCAAAATGTTATTTGTATATGGGTAGGCATCAACTCATTATAAATCAAAGAAGGTACAAAAGTACTTTGAAGAAAATATGGATAGGCTAATTCCTGTATATATTCCAACTACTGCATCATCTGATAGTTCATGGTAATGGAAAAGGAGATATGGAATATAGCCAAACGAGATCTACTGGTTTTAAATAAATAGAACATACTTGTGGATAAGCAAAAGCAGTAGCAGCAAAAGCAACAGCAAGAAACTACGTTTACCATAACATCACTGGATGAATCATTCTTCTTTTATGATTCTCGGATAAGGAGGGTTTGGATTGATGAAAAGAAAAGACCAGTAGTGAGAGTAACAGGTTCGCACAATCATTCATGTATCTTTGGAGCAATAAGCATTGAGGGAAAACAGATATTCAGACAATACGATGTATTCGATGGAGATACATTTCTTGATTATCTAAAGATTATACATGCTAAATTTCCTAAATGCTATCTTTTTATGGATAAAGCATCGCCTCATCATAAATCAAAGAAGGTGTTAAAGTATTTTGAAGAAAATAAAGATACTCTAATTCCTGTATATCTTCCAACTACCACATCACCTGAGAGTTCATGGTAATGGAAGAAGTGTGAATATAACCAAACGAGATCTACTTGTTTTTAAATACTATACATCATTTGGAGATTTAAAGGATAAGATATCTAGATATTTTAGAACAAAACGATTCAATCTTAATATGAGAAACTATCTATTAAGAGATGTTTGATAACTTATGCTAAATGGTATAGATTTATTTTTTCATATTTAATCTCTGACTATTCATACAGTATACAGATAATAAGTATCATTATCCGCGCCACTGGAAAGTGCATGTGTATAAGCCAAATTTCATTACTATTTGTAATAGAAAATCTTCTGAAATCCAATATTTTTTCTTCTTTAATCTTCTTCTTGTAAGAATTTCTTTTTATTTTGTTTCGACAGTAAATGTATAACTATTTACATTCAAAGCCCTATTTGATTGGTTTAATCAAATATCGCCATAAAAATATCATCTTTTGCTAAATCACTTTTAGGATACCCTTCTTTTTATCCAAAGGATTAATGTTAATGATTTTTTTTATAAACCGATATACTTCATAAAGAAAAATAAAACGTCATTTATAATAGACAATGGAGAAATCTATATCTTTTTCCTTAACTTTATATAATGTAACAATCAATTTTTTTGATATATAATAGACACACTTATTTGATGGCTTTGTATTTATTCATCATGCCGATAATTAACGTAGAGCTGTATAGTGGAAAAACCCAAAGAGAAAAAGACAAATTGGCCGAAGCATTTACTGAGGACATAGTAAAAATCCTTGGTGTAAAAAAAGAGGAGGTAATAATAGTTTTCATTGAAATACCTCATGGGAATTGGTATGCTTCAGGTATTCGCCTCTAAATAAAAATCTAAAATAAATTTTCAATATTCTTTGAATAAAAATATGGTGTTCGATTTTTAATGACTTGTAAAATTATGATTCCAGGTACATGAAATGTAAATACATGATTTGCGATATTCTGCAATAATACTCTATAGAAATTATTCAAATATATACAAATTATGATTTTTGATATCGTTATTGATATATTTCCTTAGTATAAGACTAGATTATCGTAATCCAATCAAGCCAAAGTTATTCACAACAAACTTACTATTATTTTGTCAAAAATGTATTTGGAATTTGTATCCTTTTCCTAATTCTTGTTTGTTGATTTGTAATTTTTGTCTAATTTTACAATGAAATAGGTCTTTTTAATCTTTTATAAAAAAAGACAATGCCCAATGCAATATTTCTACATGATAAATGTAAAAAGTAAAGTTTAATATGTCAATTATTCTTTGAAGAAGGTGTTTTACCGTTTCTCTAGTATATACATAAAATAGAGCGAGGTATATTTGACACAGATTTTTCTCATATTAACCGAGCCTATAAATTCCAATTGAACGGAATTATGATTTTACAATAGCATCGCAATATTCTTTCTTCTAATATTTTATACAGCATACTTTTTGCATACTTCTTCATTTGAATATCGATATTCAAAGTAGAATACGATAAAAATGGATCATCCTCCTCCAGACACTACTAAAACATCTTCTGTTAATCTGTGTAGATTATTAAAGTAGTCAGGATTCAAATTAAAGCTTGAACCCAACACATCATTAGAATATGCACTAAGGCTTCCCGAGATACCGATGTCCCCTGGCAGATCCGAACTAAAGAAAAGCGCAAAACGAGTACTTTTGTTGCTATCTAGATTTTCTATATAGTGAAAGAATGCTGCAGGAATGAAATAAATCTCACCGGCTCCAACTTCAAAGGTATCTGCAATACCATCAGGACTTAATACTATTAGACGAGCTGTTCCATCAAGGATATAACCTAATTCAGAGGCATTAGGATGCCAGTGTGGTTCTCTTACGGCATCAGGCTTCAGAATTAGCGAGAAAAACGCCATGTTACTACCACTTAATATCGGAAAGGAGCTGGCATTTGCTTTTGCCACTGTACCTCCAGCCGTTTGAATTTGTGGAGGAATCCCTTGAATATTAAATTTATGAGAATTTGGAATTTTTGTCATAGAAGAACCAGTCTCTGGTATATTAGATGGTTTGGATCCTATTACGATATCAATTGGTGAATTATTGTTAAATCCACGGAAAAATGTATTAGGTGGTGTAATTCCAAAAGTTTTGTTCATAACACGATTGGGCATGGACCCGACAGATCCCGATATTCCTATACTTGTAGGTCGCTCGTTATTGAATGCAAGAACAAATTTTGCCTCTTCATTACTAATATTCTCAATGTCATGCATAAATCCTTGAGGAAAAAATACAACTTCCCCGGGATCTATTGTAAAAGAATTTACTGTAAATGAATCGGCATCTGTGTTTGATGGATATATAGTTATTTTTGCTCTACCACTTACACAATATGTAAGTTCAGCAGCATTAGGATGCCAGTGTGGCTCACGTACCGCACCATTTTTAAGTCGAAGTAAATATACTGCCATTGACCAGCCACTGAGTATTGGAAAGTTATCAGCATTTGCAATGGTTCTACTCCCAGCAGTATTGGAAAATTGTGGCGAGAGTGAATCGAGGTTCAATGTATGAGGTGAGGTATGAGGAATTGGTTTTGATTCAGATGGAGTGTGAATATTTGTTTGAGGATTTGTTGCATTTGAGAGATCTCCAAAAGTTTTAATGAAGGGTAAAGAAGATAAACCAAGTATAGCACCAGTAGCCCCTATATATTTTAAAAAATCATGACGCGAGATTTTCCCTTCAGAATGGGAGTCATTTTCTGATGGATGGTTCGACATATGGTAAAATAATACAAGATGTTATTAAAAATTACTAATAGCAGTCTTAGCAGTACAAGATATCATGTCCCTAGGACCATTCTATTTTTGTTCAAATACTTTACTCTTTAAATACTCTTATAACCAAAAGAGTTTTACATATTGATTTTATGATTTGTAGATCGAAACTAAAATGAAAGAACATAGAAAAAGTCGGAGATAAAAGATAAAATTACAAAAAGCAGATTAAAATCAAAGTATATCAATATTTCTCCAACGGATTAATTGCATTGCATTGTATTGCACTCAATTGTATACAATGAACTTATGAGAGTGTAGGTCTAATATTACTATAGAGGTAAGTAGACGAATGAGTAATAATAATGTTGACAGTAATAAAAATAATCCTATTCAAAGTATGAGCTATTTGACTTGGATGTTTGTATATATAGGTATCGGATTAGCTATCTCTTTTATTATACCTTTTCCCATATCACTTGGTGTCTTGTTGCTTGTTTGTGCCTTGCTTAATATCTATAGAACAGATCTTGCCTTGAAGAGACAGGGCAGGGGTGGAATCAAGGGATTGTACAAGTCGTTGTCATCAGGTGCTAATCAAAGTAGTGGTACAGGTACAGAGGGATTTGGACATAATCCTATTAAATTCTATTGTATGAACTGTGGATATGAGCACAGAGATGACGCATGTCCTAAATGTGGTTCAAGAGCAGTAAAAGTTGGATAATGTAAAAGACATCATTTTATTTCTGTCTATATATTCAATGGTAAAATTATGGAATTATGATTTAAACACTGTTTGATAGATAGAAAGGTTTTATAATTAATACCACGGTTAGATTTGGGCTTTCTATACCAATTAGTAAAAATACGCTAAATAATTCTATCATCGAAAAGTATTGTAATAAAATATAGTCTTCGTTAAACTGCGTTTATTTCTAATAGAGAAAAGATATCACTGTGTATTTGATTTAGCCGACTTATACTAATTGGTATAGACTATGCTCCTTGAGATATTCTTTACATCTTTATATTATTAAATAGTAACAAGACCATTAACAATATACTTAGAAGAAATACAAGTAAAAAATTCCTGATTGAGAAAATAGTGATCAATTTCTCGCATAATAACTAGGGTATGTTGTATATGAAAACTTGAATAATTTTATATATTACTTTAAATTATTTCTTTTTTTTAAAATTTTATTTTTCGCAATTGTTAGATACATTATAGTAAAGTGAACAAAGTATCAAATGTGCGTCAACCAATTAAGGTATACCCAATCTTATACCACATAGATTTAACTTAAAATCATTAGGTTAAATAATTTTTATAGTTATTTTGTAATTTTAGCCTTTGTCATATTTTTTTAATAGAATATAATCAATTTCTTATAAATTAGGTTTGTAATGCATTATGAAATTTTTCGGTTACTTATCTTATCTTATCTTATCTTTCACCATAAAGAAATAAACAGATTTTTAGTTGATCTATTCTCAATAAAATGTCCATACCATTCCCATGCAAAGGTTCCAAAGATTAGTTATTTGAGTCCTTCACATTATGATGGCTGCTTTTCATTCTTTTTTATTGCATTTTCGTCCATGTATATTATTTCCCAAATGTGCCCATTAATGTCCTCGAAGCTACGTCCATACATCCATCCATAGTCTTGTTTCTCTCTGGATTCAATGCCTCCAGATTCGATAGCATTATTTATCATATGATCTACTTTCTCTTTGCTTTCTGCAGATAATGCAATTATTACTTCTGTATTTTTCTTAGTATCGCAAATTTCCTTTTTAGTAAAAGTTTTAAAAAACTTTTCAATTAGTAGCATTACGAATATATCTTCGCCAACAATCATACATGTTGCATTCTCATCTGTAAATTGGGGGTTAAACCTAAAACCAAGTTTAGTAAAAAAATCTATGGTTTTATTGAGATCTTTTACCGGCAAGTTTACAAAAATTTTTGGTGCCATTATATCTGAATAAATATTAAAGATTAAAGACTATAAACTCTTAAAATCCATTAATTCCTTACTTTACAATTAGGCATATTTTGTTATAGATTTACAATCATAAAACGGGTCTAGTTTATTCTAACCCTATTGAAATGACCTGTAAGACTTTTCCATCTTATTTAATTATCTGTGTTGAATTAACTACAATGCTTAAATGACATTTTAGATTATTATAATAACGTCAATTCATGCGCTATTACATTAAATGCAAATTAAATCCTAAAGAAAAACAACAGTTACATGATTCAATAAAAAATTGTTCTCTAGGCAATGGCAAAATTTTCTATGAGGGCATGCAAACTGCATTAAGAGAAGGAACTATGGATGACGATAACATAGTTCATTTTATTGAAATTTGTTATTGTTTGGAATCTGGACTATATCCGATGGCCATGGAAATTCCTGAATTAAATAAATATTTTGAAAATATTGTTGAGATAAAAGATGCACGTTTGAGAAATCAATGTACAATGGAATGTGAGTTCTGTGACTGTACCTAGAAATATAAGATTACCTGGCAAGGCATTAATCAAGGAATTAGGGTTAGATAAAGAAATTGAATTTGAAAAGGATACTTTTGTAGATATAGGTAGAATAAACCTGAATAGAAAAAAACAAAAGAAAGGTATACAAGAATTAAGAGACATTGTTGAGATATTTGCCAATGAAAAAAGTTTAAAACCGGTATTTGCGGGCGCTGCCATATCAGGATTATTTGCCATATTCTTTGATTATAGAGATAAAGATAATTTTAGGATAAAAAATATCCCCGACTGTACGGAGGCTAGACAAATTTTAAAATCAATGGGATTTCATGTTAATTATAATGTTGATTCCATAAAGGCCACTGCAAAAACTTCACTAGCAAGGAGTGATAGACGGTCTAATATCGCATAGAATTTTGATTGATAGAAATAACCTTATTTTATTGATGGATACCAAACAAAATGTGATTTTAGTTAAATCTTCTCTCCCCATATTCTTCAATAAATACTATAAAGAACAGTATCATAAATTAGAAGCATTTTGGATGGTGGGGGATAGCAATTATTAACAAATAGTATTTTTTTCTAGTACTTTTAACATCAAGTAAATATTATTTACTCAATGTATCTTCATACCCATCCTGTATTAATTTATTTATTGTTTCAGAGGTAAAGTCTGCTAGTTTTCCTGAAACACTATCACGATCATCTTTACGCTGTATTTGGACTACTTTGACTATTTTAAATGTGCTCTTAAGTATATCAATATTTTTCTTAATCTCTTCTGTAATAAATCGTCTTGGCGTATTGTCATCCAATATTCTTTCAATTTTCTCTTTTATTATTTCATCATTATCTCCAAGACTAATCAACTTTTCAATTAAATTCACATAGTCTGTATAAAGACCATCTGTTTTTGAATCATAGCCATCGCTCATTTTTATATCAATATGTCTATCCCTAACACCATCAAAATCCAGAGGGACAGTATTTTTGTCAGTATTACTATTATTTTCTTTGGGATCCAATAAATTTACAATATATAACTCCAAGTCAGGAATCCTTTGAACATATTGCTCGTCCTCATCCTGCGATTTACTGTACTCATTTATTGTATCTCCTTTACTTTTCATCTTTCTTCGAAATGAATTTTCAAGATTTTCAGAACCAATCCTTTTCTCCCAGAACTTTTTGTGTGCATCCAGCAGTTCTCTAACCGGAGTATTGCTTAATAATCCTCCATCCCAAAACTTATGTCCATCTATATCTTCATAAGCATAGACTTCTGGTAGGGTTGAACTTGCAATTATATGTTTTATATTAATACCTTCATCGTATTTTATAATAATAGATTTTCCGGACAAAGAATCACCATATTCTGTTTCTCTTTTTCCTAGATCACTTTCATAGCTGTCAAATGTAACTGTTGTGCCTTCTGCTGCATCAACACTAATTACAAGTAACCTTGGTTCTCCTTTATCAAAGCTAGTTGCAATAGGGAATTTAGCAAATTTTTCGGCACTTTTTCTTAGAGGCTGATTATCAAATAATAACCATTGATTTTGAGGATCGTAAAATCTATTATCTTCTTTTGGTGGTTGAATGGGTTTGAATACGTTTTTTACACCTGTTTTTGAAAATTCTTTTACAGAATAGTATCTTCTTGCCGATTCTTCTGAGGCAACCTGAGGGCTTCCTTTCTCATACTCTGCTTTCCATAGTTTTAATGCTTCCGATATTTGTGGTGTAGGCATAGATAAATAATTCCAAAACGATTCTAATCTTTCTGCAGAACCTTTCCAAGTTTTATTTTCAAGAAAATAGCTGACGAGTATTGCACCATTTATAGCCCCTATAGAAGTTCCTGCGACAATATCAAACAAGGGTGCATCGTTATTATCATCACTTTGATTTCTTTTAATTTTTTCATAAAGCGACTTGAAAACACCGGCCTGATAAGCACCAAGTGCTCCTCCTCCCTGTAATACTAAAGCTCTTTGGACTTTGGGAATAGATGATTTGATTAATGTTGTCGTCATACTTTTATATATATAGCAAGATATATCACTCTTTATAATATCAATTTAGTTATCATTTAGTTCGCCGACATCATCTCATATCATTAAGTATAGCCGTTTTAATTACTGAATATTATTTTTATTTAACAAGTGTTATGGTTTTTTCTTTTCTTCTATTTTCAAACTTGATTCTAGATATAAATATCCTGCAAAAGTTCAGACCAACCGCAAATTGATTATATTCCTATCAGTCTAAATAGAGTTCTCTAGATGGATGATTTAAAGATAGAACCTAAAGATTCAAGATAAAATAAAAATATCCTCTACATGGAAATGATATTGGTAATGTATCTATTTTAAAGTGTAATAAAGACACCAAAATAAAAGAGATATCCAAAGATGATGAAGTTTTTTAATTCTTTAAGGTCAATACAAGTATAAATCCATATTATAATAAAACATCAAGTTTCAATGATTTTCTTTATACCTTATGCTATTACTATTGTATAGGTCCTTTAATAATCACTATAAGTTTAATATTATTTTTCAAAATTTGCTCGCTTTGGATTTATGATTCAATATACATATATTCATTAAAAAGCATTTAAGAAGATTAAAAGCGCCATATTTGAAAAACATAGGTCTAGAGAAATTAAAGGTTATAGATAACATAGATAAACCAGAAATAGGTAACAACGAGGTACTAATAAAAGTTAGGCTGGCAGGGGTAAATCCAATAGACCATACTGTAGTCTATAATGCAGAAGGAGTAAAGCCAATGCCTCATATTCCAGGTGTACAAATAACTGGTATAATAGACAAAGTGGGAAATTATGTAGAGAATTTAAACCAGGGAGATAGAGTAACTGTATACAGTAGAGTATTTGATTCTAATTGTGATATGTGTTAAAGTGGCAATGAAATGCATTGCAGAAATGGTGGTATATTTAGCGTTGTTACTAATGGTGGGTTCGCTGAGTATATTTCAGTACCTGATAGAAATGTATTCAAAATACCTGATGATTTAGAATGGGATATGGCTGCAAGCCTACCTGTAATTGGATTAACACCCTATCATGCTTTAAAGGAGCATCATTAAAAATAAATGAATATTTGCTAGTCTTTGGCGCATCTGGAAATACAGGAACTTTAGCAGTTCAAATAGGTAAGAGAATTGGAGCGAAAATTATTGCAGTTTCAAAAGATGATTGGATAAGAGATTTTGGTGTAGACTATATTAGTCTATAAAAATAACCATTGAAAAATTAATATAACTATAAAATATCATTTCTTAAAAGTAATATCGGAAATAACTATGAAAATGCTTTTGCATGATTCATTAAATCGTTTTTCATTAACGTTTTAGATGTAAGTGTGTGACACAAATAGTCATAATTTCATTGGTTTTGTTATGAATGAAGCATATCTTTAACCGTATTTCGAATCATGCAACAAAGCACTATGAAAATACAAAGTTTAATAAATGTAAATTGGTATATGCCATTTATGAAAAGTGATGATAACATCCATCAAAAAGATTACTTATTTATGTCCAAAATGCCTAAAAAAATAGAATTTATCACAACGGTGTCGATTCTCTTGATTTTCGGGACAATCAGTGTATTTTTGCCTTATCTAATAAATGAACATGTTAATGCTCAAACTTATAATAACGTTATTAGTTTTCCAGATGTAAACGTAACAAACAGTAATAACCAAAATGCATCTTTGGATTACGAGTTCCTTTTGGTAGGAAATAACAGCCAAAATCTATTGGAAGTTAAAAATCCGGATTTTGGATTGAATCAACCTTTTGTAAAGTTAATTGAAGGTCAAAAATATATAGTATCTCCACAAAATGATCAAGATATTCAGTATCAAAATATTTCTATAAAATTAGCTCAAGTTCAATTTGTTTCACCCGATGTAACTAATTTAACAGATGCTGATCCTGAAAATCCCGACGACATGACATTAGTGGCACAAATTGAACTTGCTCATTCTGCAAGCGGCAGCAATACTAGTTTTGTAATGCCATCTGACTTACCTCCAGGAAATTATATATTATATGCTTACCTTCAATATCCCAATGGCGTTACTGGCGTATTTAGTAATTAGCAACAGTCTCAAAAGGGTAAGTTGTTAAATAAAAACTGTTAGAGAGACATTTACCAAAAAATTTTTAATACTTTTATTATTCAGATGCTTTGTTTAAAAATTCTGCAATTTTTAGAAATATTGTTATTATTTTTATTATCATTTAATTAATCTTTGGAATTTTTCAAATATTCCACAATTTATCAATAACTATGAATTTCTTATCTTTACAACAAAT